>CAZGVR010000488.1:0-2995 GCA_964528945.1 uncultured Myxococcales bacterium | reverse complement strand
GGCCGCGCGCCTCGCGGCGGAAGGGCTCGCGCCTGCCGTCCTTCTTGATGACCATGGGCTGCGAGACCTCGATGCGCTCGTAGGTCGTGAACCTGTGGCCGCAGGCCACGCACTCCCTGCGCCGCCTGACGGATTCGCCCTCGACCGCGGTCCGGCTGTCCGTGACCCTCGTATCGTTCTCGCGGCATCTGGGGCAGCGCATGATGGGTTCGGTTCCGGCCCCGGGAGGCCCGTGCTACTCGGTCTTCGGGTTCTTGATGAGCTCGCGGACCGGCGCGTAGAGCGTCTCCATCTCGAGCATCGCGTCGATCGCCTCGATCCGCTTCTTGGCCACGAGCGTGAGATCCGGCTTGGGCGTCTTGCCCGCGGCCCACGATACGTAATCCTGCCACGCCTTCTTGGCGTCCTCCCACTTCGCTCCGGTCTCGCAGGCGAGCGCGACGCCGACGAGCGACGGCCCCTTCCACCCCTCCTCCTCGCCGGTCGCCCTGAGGTAGGCGGTCCTGTAGCTCTCCACGGCCTGGTCCAGATCTCCCTTCAGCTTGAGCGCGGTCGCGATGTAGTAGTGGATCGCCGGGCTCTTGGGCGCCTTCTCGGCCGCGAGCTTGTACGTGTCGAGCGCCTTTCCGTAGTCGCGGATCAGCAGGGACGCGTGCCCCTTCTGGATCAGCTCCATCTCCTCGGCGGCCTTGGGCGGCGGCGCCTCGGGCTCGGCCGCCTTGCCCTTGCCCTTCTTGCCACCCTCGGCCGCGAGCGCGAGCGCGGGCACGAGCACCAGGAGCGCGAGAGCCGTGCAGGTCGTGAGCTTCTTCATGTGTCCTCGTCCCTCCACGTCCACGTATATACCAGCAGGGCCGCCCCGGGCAAGGCCGGCTACCAGCCGAGCTTCACGATCTCGAGCCGCCTGAGGCCGCCCGGGGTCTGCACCTCGACCACGGCGCCCACGGACTTGCCCACGAGCGCCCGCCCCACGGGCGACGTCACCGAGATCCTGCCCGAGACCGCGTCCGTCTCCTCCGGGCCCACGAGGTGGTAGCTGTGGCTGTCCCCGGTGTCGGAGTTCCTGACCACGACGTGCGCGCCGAAGGCCACGGTGTCGCCCTTCAGCTCGCCCTCGTCGATGATCTCCGCGCGCGACAGCTTGTCCTTGAGCTGCCTTATCTTCGCGTCCAGGATGCCCTGCTTCTCCTTCGCGTACTGGTACTCCGCGTTCTCCGAGAGATCGCCGTGGGCGCGGGCTGTCTCGATGTCGCGCACGATGGCCGGCCACTCGACCTGCTCCATCTGCTCGAGCTCGTCCCTGAGCCTCTTGTACCCCTCCCTGCTCATAGGCACGGACCTCATGACAGCCTCCTTGGGCGCCTCCTCCGGCTCGCCCGGTGCGGGCGACTCACGCGGAAAACGGCAGTCTATCACGAGGGATGGCGCGAAGCTATCTTCGCCGGGGCGTGATGCGCGACTGTCCAGGTCGCATCACCGTGAAGCTCCCCTTCAGCCGATCCCCCTCCTGTGACACCAGATCGACGATGGAACGGGCGAGCGCATGGCGCGAAGTTCCAGGGAAACGGACGAGGATGACGCCCTCCGATTCGGCCCTTGCAACGAACGTCAGCCATCCGAAATCCTTGTCCTCGGTCAGAAGGATCCGATGCTCGCTGGCCGCGAGCAGAATGACGGCAGCATCCTCGCTCCTGGACGTCTCCTCCGCGATCGCGCGTACTTCGTGCCCCGCCGTTCGCAGCGCACGGACGACCGCGAAATCGCAGCTCTCGTCCGCGAGGAACAGCAAATCACCCCGCCTTCGGCTGGACGATGATCTCGTGGGCGATCGAATCCGCGGCGTACCCGAGGGCCGCCTGGATGTCGCCTCGAGCAAGCCTGGGGTATGCGTCGAGGAGGTCCGCTTCCGACATCCCCTCGGCGAGCTTCCGGAGTATCAACTCCACCGTGATCCTGGTCCCGCGGATCACCGGCTTGCCCATCGCGACTGCCGGATCGATCTCGATTCTGTCGCTGGTCATTCCAGGTGTCTCCTCTTCCCTGCTCCAGCATTCCACGCTTCGGTCTCGGGGACAAGTCCCTGGTCACCACATCGGCGGGAGCGCCGCCTCAATCCCACCCGCTCTGGAACAGGAGCCCGGTGTACCAGGCCCCGGGCACGTCCGTGCAGCGGTAGTTCAGGTGGATCTCCGCCGTGTCCACGATCAGGGTGTAGTCTCCCCAGGATCCGATCCAGCCGGTCGTGGAGTCGAAGACGTCGTAGGGCACCTCGCCGTAGGTGACGTGGACCGCGCCCCGCTGCGAGTCGTAGCACTCGTCGTACTCGGGCGGGCACTCGCTCGACCCGGCGCTGAGCCGCAGCGGCGGGAAGTACGTCCCGTAGATCGGCGGGTTGGGGTAGTCGGCGTCGAAGCCGCCCAGGATCGTGGACTCGCTGCCCGGGTAGCCCAGCGCGAACCAGCGGTTCACCCACCACACGGGATCTGCCTGGTACTGGAAGCGCACCTCCATGCCCTCGTAGACCGGGATGTAGGCCCACGCCGACGTGTAGATGTCGATCGTGTGCCGCTCCATCGTGCCGGGATCGGTCATGCACGCGAGCGTGATGGAGGTGCTGCCTTCGCTCTCGCTCACCACGCTCTCCGCCCGGCAGTTCAGGTCCACGACCGCCCAGCCCGGGTAGGTCGAGCCGTCGATCACGAAGCTCACGACCGGTCCGTCTGGCCAGGGATCGGGCGCAGGGCACGTTGGCGTGCCGTCCGGCGGGACGTCGGGCCACGTGCTGCCGGCGCTGGCCATCGTCGGCAATTTCATCGGCATCGGGGTGGTCCGCAGCACGCCGAACGAGCTGTTCTACCACATCACCTATGTGCTGGTGTTCCTGATCTCGAACGCGCTCTTGTACCAGGGCGCCGCGGCGTTCTTTCGCGGATGAGGCTGCATTCTCGAGTGGCGCATGGTCTTGACGGCGAACTGGTTTCCACTTCGCCGGACC
>CAZGVR010000487.1:0-3017 GCA_964528945.1 uncultured Myxococcales bacterium | reverse complement strand
CCTACTACCTGTATTCCCGTACCTTTATGACCCTCATGTCAGGAGGTCTGGAATCCGGTCGCGCTCGACGAGGAGACCCTCTGCGGGATACTCTCGGACGCGCTCTGAGCGGCCGGGGTCAGGACTCGACCAGGGTACGGAGGTGCCTGGACCTCAGGGGGTGCCGCAGCTTGCGGAGAGCCTTTGCCTCGATCTGCCTGATCCGCTCGCGTGTCACCGCGAACTCCTGCCCGACCTCCTCCAGTGTGTGGTCCGATCTCACGCCAATGCCGAACCTCAGGCGGATCACCTTCTCCTCGCGCTGGCTCAACGTCTTGAGCACCTTCTGCGCCTGCTCGGCGAGGTTAGTGCTGGTGACGATCTCGTGCGGAGAGGTGCAGCTCCTGTCCTCTATGAAGTCCCCGAGATGGCTGTCGTCGTCCTCCCCGACCGGAGTGTCGAGGCTGATGGGCTCCTTCGCGATCCTGAGGACCTTCTGGACCTTCTCCAGCGGAATATCCATGCGCTCCGCGATCTCCTCGGGGGTGGGGTAACGACCCATCTCCTGGACGAGGTTGCGGGAAGCGCGGTTGAGCTTGTTGATGTTCTCGATCATGTGCACCGGAATCCGGATGGTGCGGGCCTGATCCGCGATCGCCCTCGTGATGGCCTGGCGGATCCACCATGTCGCGTAGGTCGAGAACTTGTACCCTCTCCGGTAATCGAACTTCTCCACGGCCTTCATGAGGCCGAGGTTCCCCTCCTGTATGAGGTCCAGGAACTGGAGCCCGCGGTTCATGTACTTCTTGGTTATGGCGACGACCAGCCTGAGGTTCGCCTCGATGAGGTCGGCCTTTGCCTGGGTGGTCTCCTTCTCGCCGTCCCTGAGGGTCTGCTCCATGGCGAGGATCTCCTCGGCGGGGATCCCGACCTCCTGCTCGATCCTACGGACGCGCTCGCGCGAGAGCCGGATCGCCGATTCCGAATCCTCCAGCTCCGCCCGCCTGAGCCCCAGCTTGGCAGCGATGCGTCGCTCGACCGAACGGCTCGCCTTCATCTCCCGGATGGTCTTCGAGATCTCCTTCGCGCTCATCCCGGCCGCCTGCTCGCGACGCTGGATCTCGGCATCGCACTCCTTCACGCACGATGCCACCGTCTTGAGCTTTCCTGCGAGGGCGGCGAGGGTCTTGCGGTCCAGGTGCAGGTTGTGCAGCGTGAGGAGGACCCTATCCTGGAGCGCCAGGAGCCTCTTCTCGAGGGCCGCCCGCCGCGCCTTCCCGACCCTGGACTGGCCTGCCAGCATCTCTCTCGTCTTCTCGATCTCGCGGCAGTCGCGGCGGATGCGGCCGATCAGGCCGATGACCCTCTTCTCTATCTCCTCCTCGTCGATGACGCTCTCCTCGTGTGCCGGCCCCAGATCCCCGATTATATCCCTGGCCCTCAAGTTCCCCTCGCGGATCTTGTCCCCGAGATCGAGGATGGCCTCGGTCGTGATCGGGCACTTGAGGATCGTGGACAGGACCTTCTTCTCGCCCTCCTCGATGCGCTTGGCGATCCTGACCTCTCCCTCCCTGTCGAGCAGGGAGACGTGACCGATCGTCCTCATGTACATCCGGATGGGATCGCTCGATCGCGTGGTCTCGCCGTCCTGGGACTCCGACTCGGTCTCGCGGGCCGGCGCCGCTTCCTGGCGCGCGGCGGGGTCCATGACCTCTATACCGAGGCTTCCCAGCCGCGCGAGTATGCCGTCGATCTCGTCGGGCTTGCGAACGTGGGGTCCCAGCCTCGAGCTTATGTCCTCGAAGCTCAGCCGTCCCTTCGTCTTTCCCAGCCGAACGAGATCCGAGATGGCCGCCTCGATGGCGGCCTCGTCCCTCACGGGCTCGGCGTGACGTGTGGACTCCATGGAACCCTGGCTCATTTGACCTCCACTCCGTCCCACCGTTGGATCCGAGGAAGCACGACTCGGGCTTCTCGCGGGCGGAAGCGTTTTTCGCGATCCACCCATTGCTCTATGACCTTACGCCGAAATCGGAGCTCGGGCCTCCGGACCAGCCACTGACGAGGAGGCTTCGGAAGCCCTTGGCCTGAGACTTCAAGGCTCAGCGGTCCCGTCTGCCGTAACCGCCGCGGCCCTGACCACCGCCACCGCCCGGCCCCCTCCTGGGGCCGCGGTCCTCGCGCGGCCGAGCCTCGTCGATCACTAGCGTGCGACCGCCAATCTCGCAACTGGCAAGCGCCTCCATGGCCTTCTTGGCCTCCACCTCGTCGGACATCTCGACGAAACCGAAGCCACGGGAGCGCCCGGTCTCCCTGTCGGTTATAATGCGAACGGACTCCACCTTGCCGTGCGGGGAGAACAGCGCGCGTATCTCGTCCTCGGTCGCTCCGAACGGGAGATTGCCAACGTATATCCTGACCATAGTGATCTCCTCGCCCTATGCTCTTGCTCCCGGGAAACAGCGACGTTGCACGGGCTGATCACGTCGGTCCCTGATCTCACCGGGACATGTCCCTACATAAATAGCGCACATATTAATACCAGAATCCAGAAATGCAAGCCAATTTCGCTAGGTACGGGTTTTCCGGAGGGCCTCGGGGTGCTTGCCGCGGCCGGCCGAACGATGTACCAAGAGGGCGCAATGACCACCCTGGCATTGGATCCGGACCTCGCTCGCGCCTTCGGCCTGGGACAGGCGAGGGATGCGTCCCTCGTGCCGGGCTTCATCTCCGGGATCCGTATCCCCGACCCTCCGGGCTCTGGAATAGCGGTCTTCGACGCGGACGGAACGATGTGGGTGGACGACGTTGCCGACGACTTCACCTCGTGGATGTTCTCCAACTCACGGATCCCGGGCGCCAGATGGCCCGAGTACCTCAGGATCTACAGGGACGATGCTCCTGCAGGTTGCAGGTTCCTGCTAAGGCTCTACGAGGGGCTGTCCACGCAGTCCCTTCGAGTGCATCTCGATGACTGGTGGCGCAACCATGCCAGGCGCAGGTGGATCCCCGAGGTCGTCGAGCCCGCTCACCGCCTG
>CAZGVR010000486.1:0-3039 GCA_964528945.1 uncultured Myxococcales bacterium | reverse complement strand
AAGGCCGGTGAGCCAAGGCCGGTGAGCCAAGGCCGGTGAGCCAAGGCCGGTGAGCCAAGGCCGGTGAGCATGGACTCGAACATGGACCCGTGTCGGGACCCGTGGCCCGGTTTCGTCAGATGTCGTATCCTGACGGGCAACGAGCCGTGGCCCGGGTGCCACGGATGAGCCGATGGAGGACGTCATGAGGAGACTCGGGATCGGATGCGTCGTCGTGGCCGTGGTCGCAGCCTGTGCAGGCTGCGCGGGCAAGCTGAAGGACAGGATCGCGTCGCTCGAGGTCGAGAACGCGATGCTTGCCTCGGAGAAGACCGACCTGGAGGCCCGCGTCGAAGGGCTCGAGGCGAAGATCGCCGAGCTCGAGCAGCAGATCGCGGTCATCGCGGCCTACCAGACCACGCTCGAGGACGAGCTGGACGCCCTCGGCGTGGACAGGCAGAAGCTGGCCGCGGAGTACGAGGAGGCCAAGACCGGGCTGGAGTCCGCCCAGTCGGACCTCGCGAAGATGAATGCCGCCCTCGACGTGACGAGGCAGAAGCTGGAGGCGTCCCAGGCCGAGCTCGACGCGGCGCTCGGGGAGATCGAGGACAAGATCGCGGTCATCGACGAGATGAAGAAGAAGCAGAAGGCCGCGCTCGAGCGGCTCGCGACCCTCAAGGACCTGCTCTCGCAGTTCAAGGGCCTGATCGAGTCCGGGAAGCTCTCTATCAAGGTGAGCAAGAACCGGATGGTGATCGAGATGCAGAGCGAGATCCTCTTCGAGCCTGGCAGCGACAAGCTGTCCGCGTCCGGCAAGGAGGCGCTCCTCGAGGTGGCGAACGTGCTCAAGACCATGGCGGGCCGCGACTTCCAGATCGCTGGGCACACGGACGACGCGCCCAAGAAGAAGATGAAGTTCGCCTCGAACTGGGAGCTGAGCTCGGCGCGTGCCATCGCCGTGCTGGCCTTCCTCGTGGATAGCGGCATGGCGGCCGGGTCGCTCAGCGCGGCCGGGTACGGCGAGTTCCAGCCGATCGCGGACAACTCGACCGAGGAGGGCAAGGCCAAGAACCGCAGGATCGAGATAGTGCTGCTCCCGCGGTTCGACGAGCTGCCCGACCTCACCCAGCTCGAGGGCGAGCTGGGCAAGTGAGCGGCCCGAGTGCGCCCGTGCACGGAAAGCGCAGGGGGGCATTGACTAGTCCGTGATTATCCCTATAAGTGCGCTTGCCCCGGGGATCACGCGCCGGGCGGTCATGGGGGCCGGCCTGGACGGTATCGCGGGGGAACGAGCAAAGGGGACGATCATGCCGGAGAAGAAGGCGTTCTACCGCCACAACGTTTCGCTGATGAAGTACATGTACGAGCTCACGCTCCACACGTGGTCTGCCATGGACGAGCACGGCGAGCGGATGCTCGAGGCCATGGCCGGAGAGAGCGAGACCGAGGTCTCGCGCAGCAGGAAGTTCGTGGGGGAGCTGCTGAGCAGCAACCGCAAGGCCCGCGACGAGTTCCGCGCGGGCATGGACAAGGCGTTCCAGCGCTTCAGCGGCCTGACCGAATAGCACCTCCACACCCTTCCCTCCCATCGCACGCTCGCCTAATATCTCAAGCCTCGCGTGCCACGGCAGGCCGGAGGGGCGGCCGGACCGGGGCAATCCCGGAGGAACGTCATGAAGCAGCACATGAGCCGAGAGCCGCTCGAGACCGTGGACCCGTTCGTGGACGAGATCGTTCTCCTCGAGTCCGAGAGGCAGGAGCGCAAGCTGATCATGATCGCGTCCGAGTCGATCTGTCCGCTCGCGGTGAGGCAGGTCATGTCCTCGAAGCTCGCGAACCTGTACGCGGAGGGCTACCCGGCGCTGCTCATGACGAGGCTCACGGAGGAGAGGCTCAAGGACTACTCCGAGCACCTCTCCTACTACCGGCGCTTCTCGAACCGGCGCTACTACAAGGGCACCGAGTTCGTGGACTTCGTGGAGGCCCTGGGCATGGCCCGGGCGGCCCGCCTGTTCGCGAACGACAGGGTCCCGGCAGACCGCATCTACGCCAACATGCAGCCGCTGTCCGGGGCGGCCGGCAACAACGCGGTGTACGAGGCGTTCCTCGAGCCGGGCGACCCGGTCATGGGCATGAACCTGAGCTACGGAGGCCACCTCACCCACGGCCACATGGTGAACAGGTCGGGCAAGCACTACTCCATCCGATCGTACACGCCGGGTCCGGACGGGAAGCTCGACTACGAGTCCATGAAGAGGATCGCGGCCGAGCACAGGCCCAAGCTGATCATCGCCGGCTTCTCGGCCTATCCCTGGGACGTGGACTGGGAGAGGATGCGCGAGGTCGCGGACTCGGTGCCCGGAGGGCCGGCCGTCCTGCTCGCGGACATCGCGCACACGGCCGGGCTCGTGGCGGCAAGGGTCGTGAACTCGCCCGTCGGCTGGGCCGACGTGGTGAGCTTCACCACGCACAAGAGCCTGTGCGGCCCCCGCGGGGCCATGCTGCTCACGACCTCGCAGAAGGCCGCCCGCAAGGTGGAGATGGCCGTCTTCCCGGGAGAGCAGGGCGGGCCGCACGTGCACCAGATGGCCGCCAAGGCGGTCGCGCTCAAGCTGGCGGACACGGACGAGTTCCGGGACCTCATGGGCCGCGTGAAGGAGAACGCGCAGGCGCTCGCGGAAGGCCTGAAGGCGGAGGGGCTCACCCTCGCCTACGGCGGGACGAACACCCACCTCGTGCTGGTGGACCTGCGCGCGATCCCCACCGGGACGGGCGTGCCGCTGACCGGCGAGATCGCGTCGCGCATCCTCGACCTGTGCGGGATAACGTGCAACAAGAACACGATCGGCGGGGACACGAACGCGGTCCACCCGAGCGCGGTGCGGTTCGGGACGGTCTGGGCCACGCAGCGGGGACTCGGACCGGACCACATGAAGAGGCTCGCCGGGATCGTGGCGCGCGTCCTGTCCGGGCTGAAGGTGTTCGAGTACATCGGCACGGGCGGCGCCCACGTCGGCCGCGCGAAGATCGACGAGGTCGAGAAGGACCGCGCGCACGCCC
>CAZGVR010000485.1:0-3042 GCA_964528945.1 uncultured Myxococcales bacterium | reverse complement strand
TGTCTCCGCATGAGGCGAGAAGAGCGGCCGACGCGAGCGCGGCCGCCATGGTACGGGCGAGCTGGGCACTCATCTGAGGATCCTCCCTCCCACTATCAAGGTAACGTGATCGAGCCTCGAGGTTGATTGTACTCCTGCGCATGGACATTTCAAATGGCCGTCGCGATCTCCCGGACGCTTATTTAAACCGCGATGGCCGGGCAGGATACATATATCAACAGGACTCCGGGCTGGCACATAGATTGCGTATGTAGCCGGACGGGCCAGGGGGGACCCGGTGCTCGACTCGCCCTTCGGCGAGTCAACGAGGGAGGTGTTTCTTGAAGGAGACGAGTTTCACACGGCAGTCGATCCTGGCATGCCTTCCGGCGCTCGTACATGCAGCCTGCATGACCAGGCCGCTCGTGCAGGTCGATCCCCAGACCGAGAGCTACGTCAAGGAGGACATGACGCAGGTGCAGTTCTCGGGCGTGGACATCCTCGTGATGGTCGACAACTCGCAGAGCATGTCCGAGGAGCAGGCCACCCTGAGGGCGCAGTTCCCAGCGCTCATCAGGTCCCTGCTCGATCCGCCCGTGGATCCGGCGACCGGGCAGCCCACGCACGTGCCGGTCAAGGACATACACGTGGGCGTGGTCAGCTCGGACATGGGCACGGGCGGGTACACGGTCACGACCTGCGACGATCCCGTGGACGGCGACGACGGCGTGCTGCAGCACGCGGCAAACCCGGGGGTCACGGGGTGCGATCCCACGTACGCGAGCTACCTGTCGTACGACGAGGATCCGCCCGACCCGTCGCAGATCGACTGGATCTCGACCGGGTTCGGGTGCATAGCCACGCTGGGCACGGACGGGTGCGGGTTCGAGCAGCAGCTAAAGGCCGTGCGCAGGGCCCTCGTGGATCACGACCAGATGGGCGGCCCGAACGTCGGCTTCCTGCGACCGGACTCGATCCTCACGATCCTGTGGGTGACGGACGAGGAGGGCTGCTCGGTCGCGGACAGGAACATCTTCGACCCCGCGAACTCCGCGCTCGGCCACCTGAACGTGAGGTGCTTCCTGAACCCGTGGATGGTCGAGTCCATCGACGCGTACGAGGCAGCGTTCGACGGGCTGCGCAGCGATCCGCAGAAGCTCGTGCTGGCGTTCATCGTGGGAGTGCCGCAGGACCCGGCGTGCGAGGGATTCGGGGACGAGCTGGGCTCGTGCCTGGCCCATCCGGCCATGCTCGAACAGCTCGACCCCATGGCGAGCCCGCCGAACAGCCGCCTGGTCCCGAGCTGCCGCACGGCCACGGGCGAGGCATACCCGCCGACCCGGTTCGTGAACCTGGCCCAGAGGTTCGGCGATCGCGCCCTAGTGCGCTCGATCTGCACGGACAACTTCGAGCCCGCGATCAGGGGCCTCACGGACAAGCTGCACGAGATCGTGGACCGGATCGGAGTCTCCAGGGAGCTCGCCACGAGCAAGGATCCGGCAAACCCCTGCAGGTGCGTGGCCACGTGCTCCATCATCGAGGAGCTGGTGGACATCAGGGAGTGCCCGGCCGGCAGGCCGTGCTACCGGCCGGAGGGCGCGGGAACCGCGTGCGCCACCTCCACCGACGATGGCGGCATGCAGCACAGCCTGTGCGTGATCCCGCAGGCCGGGACCCTGATCGCGGGCTGCGACCCATCGAATCCGCCGGACTGCAACGCGCCGGGCGTGGTCCACGGCATCGACATGGGCGGCGGCGGCGGGTGGTACTACATCGGCCGTGACTGGACCCTGGAGGGGAGCGCCGAGCCGCAGAAGGACCCCATGCTGAGCTTCACAGAGGGCATGACCCCTGACCAGGGCTCCAACGTGTACATACAGTGCGAATCGTCGATCTGCCCGGACTTCAGGCAGTGCGGCACGCCCACCAACCCGTCGGCGGTCTGCTGCGGCGAGGACGAGTTCTGCGACTGCGATCCGCTGGGGCCGGTGCCGTGCGGGGTGGAGCGCTGCATGCCGAGGCCCCGGTGACGCTCGATGTGCGGAGAGCGTGCACGAACGCGTCCTGTTCTCGCACTTCGGACTCAGTAGGCTGTAGGCGGAAGAAGGTCGCTATCGATCCAACTGGGCCGAAAGCAGCCTGACGCGTTCCATGAGGTCTCCATCGCTCTTCCACTCCAGTGGATGGATGCCGAGTCGTGCCACCGCCATCAGATATCGGCTGCGGTTTCCACTCTCCAGGATCTTGAACTCGCCCTTCGATATCTCGGCCACGGAGACGTGGTGCAAGGCCCAGATCGAGATTCCCTCCTGTTGCAGAAAGGACTTCCGGTCACATAGCAGGATCAACTCGTCGAAAGTGGTCTGCATCCTGGCAAGGGGAGGCCAGTAGAGGACGACATCAGTCACGCTGCTCCGCAATAACCTGTCGAATTTCCGGATGATATCCTCGCATTCCCGATCGGCATCGTCCTCGATGAGGATTGCCTGATGGCCGCCTTCACGAAGAATCCTGGCCATCTCCCGACGGATCGCGATGGGAGTGTCGGTTGTCGCTCCCTTGTCTGGTCCCCACATGCCCGGTCCAAGCAGGAAGACGACGGCCATCGAAGGTGATTACCTCGAGAGGCTGCTGAGCTCGGCCACCTCGGAGCGGCCCAGTTCCGCTTCCCGGCGTTTCACGGCGTCCTTGAATGTCTTGAAGGACTCGAGGAAAGCCTCCCCGCGCTTCCCGATGCTGTATTCCACCTGCAGTGAACCCTTCTGCGCAGGCAGAGTACGCTGGATGATCCAGAGACCCTTCCGGAGAAAGGTCAGAGCACGATCTACCTGTGCCGGGTTGAGTTCGAGGTGTTTCTGGATCTCGGTGAAGCGCATGGACCTGCGCTTCAAGACCATCAGGATCCGGAGGTAGTCCTTGTGCCCGAGCAGTTCCATGATCATAAGCGTATCCTACTTACGATTTGTAAGCATGTCAAGGCTCACTGAACCGGCAGTCGATGACATGCATGGGTGTGGGGGGGGTTGGAAGGTAAAGTTCCCGATCCGGATACATTACCTTCCA
>CAZGVR010000484.1:1516-3063 GCA_964528945.1 uncultured Myxococcales bacterium | reverse complement strand
GGGTCTGCTCTACAAGGGCACATGGTTCCCGGTCTTCAAGATCGGCGTCGCGGTCCGGACCGGGGACAAGACCGCCATCCACTACGTGCCCGACAGGAAGAAGAAGAAGCACGGCCTGCCCGTGGATTGACCGCAACAGAGAGGTTGTGCGCTCCGCCGACCGGTCCTATGCTCTCCCTGACTTCCACGATCGGAGGCTTTGGAGGTGCGATCATGCTGATGCAGGACAGGGTCGTTCTGATAACGGGCGCCAGCAGGGGGATCGGGGCCGCGACCGCACGCCTCCTGGGCAGGCACGGCGCCTCGGTCATCATCAACTACAAGTCTTCGAAGGACGACGCGGCGCTGGTCGCGGTCGACATCCTCGAGACCGGCGCTCAGGCGCTCGCGGTGAGGGCCGACGTGAGAGAGCCGGACCAGGTCTGGGCAATGGTCGAGAAGGCCACGGCCGAGGTCGGGCCGATCGACACCCTCGTCTTGAACGCCGGGATCGACTTCCCTGTGAAGCCCTTCATGGACATCCCGTGGGAGGAGTTCGAGGCCAAGCTGGTGGGCGAGATCAAGGCCGCCTGCAACTGCGTGAAGGCGGTCGTGCCCACGATGATCGAGCGGAACAAGGGATGCATCATCGCGATCTCGAGCGGCCTCTCGCGCCACCCCGGCCACGGGTTCAGCGCCCATTCCACCGCGAAGTCGGGCCTGGACGCGCTCATGAAGTCGCTCGCGCTGGAGCTGGGCCCTCACGGCATACGCGTGAACGTGATCGCCCCGGGTCTCACGCTCACGGACGCGACCGCGCACATGCCCGAGGAGCAGAAGGCCGCGTCCGCGGCCCGGACCCCGCTCGGCAGGAACGCCTCCCCGGAGGACGTTGCCGGCGCGGTGCTCGCGCTCGCCACGGCCGAGGCCGGATTCGTATCGGGCGCCTACCTGCCGGTCAGCGGAGGATCCCAGATCATCTAGTTGATCCGGCGTCCACCCGGCCGGCAGCCTCTATCGCCTCTGCTAGCGACTCCCGTATCATGTCGACCGGCGGCTGCTGGATGACGCCCGAGTCCTCGAGAAGCTTCAGGCCGCGGCGCGCTTCCCCGATGTCGTGCCTGATCCTAGCGACGACCTCGTCGGCCGACAGGTTCCGTCGCGCCACGCCATCCCGCACGGCCTGGGCTGCCACCCTGGCCGCGACCCGCTCGTGCACGTCGTCATCGTCCATGAGCGGCACTATATGGTCGGGATCGAGCCGCTGCCGCCGTGCGCTCTCTGCGATTCCGCGGGCGGCCTCCAGGGCCATGGCGTCGGTCACCTTGCGTGCCCTGACCAGGAGCGCTCCCTTCATGATCCCCGGGAAGCAGAGCGAGTTGTTGACCTGGTTCGGGAAGTCGCCACGGCCCGTGGCCACTATGGCAGCCCCGGCCTCGCGCGCCGCGTGCGGGTAGATCTCGGGAACCGGGTTGGCGCAGGCGAAGACGATGGGATCCCTGGCCATGGACCGGATCCACTCCGGCCGGATCAGTTCCGGATCCGGCTTGGACAGCGAGAGGATCACG
>CAZGVR010000484.1:0-1506 GCA_964528945.1 uncultured Myxococcales bacterium | reverse complement strand
CCTTGGGCCGCCTCAGCGATCGACTCCAGGCGCGCCGGGTTGGTCAGCTTGCACAGCTCCCACTTCCTGTAGAACCTGGGATCCGCCTCGATGTCCGACCTGCCCCCATGCAGCGCACCGCGCGAGTCGAAGATCACGATCCGGCCCGGGTCTCCGCCGGCCTGGACCACGAGCCGCGCGCCGGCCGTCATGGCGGCACCCGCCCCGATCATCACTACCCGCGCCTCGCCGATGGGCTTGCCCACGATCTCGAGGGCGTTCATCAGGCCCGCGAGCGTCACGCATCCCGTTCCCTGCGCGTCGTCGTGCCACACCGGGATGTCGCACTCCTCCCTGAGCACGTCGAGCACCCTGAAGCAGTTCGGCTGGGAGATGTCCTCCAGGTTGACGGCACCGAAGGACGGCTGGACCATGCGCACGAAATCGATGATCCGCTCCGGGTCGTTCTTCCCGTCACGGTTCCTCGAGTCGATGCATAGAGGCACCGCGTCGATCCCGCCGAGCACCTTCATGAGGAAGGCCTTGCCCTCCATGACCCCCAGCCCCCCGGACGGGGTCACGTCCCCGTCCCCCAGTACCCGCGTCGAGTCGCTGACGATCGCGACCAGGTTGTCCCTGTTCGTGAGGTCGAACGATCGGTCGTTGTCATCCCTGATCGCGGTCGAGACCGCGGACACGCCGGGCGTATAATACACGTTGAACCAGTTGAAGCCCGGCAGCGCGGCCTTGGGCATGGTGACTATCTTGCCCTGGTAGAAGTGGTGCGCCTTGAGGGCGAGTGCCTTGTAGAACATGGTCTTGGCGCGAGCCAGCTGATCCCCGGTGAAGTGGGGCGGGAACAGCCGGTCCAGGTTCTCGAGCGAGAGTTCTATGTCAGGCATGACCTCAAGTGCCCTCCGCGAGGACATTTAAGGTCCGGCACTCGTGGGGCAACCTTCGTCTCATTCCTCCCAGCTGCCGTGCCCTATGTGCAGGGAGCACTCCAGGGAGTCCAGCATCTCGCGCGCGAAGCCCGGGGGCGGCGAGTCGGCCGGCAGGTCCTCCAGCCGCTGCTCGCGTGCCGGCGCCTCCCGGTCCGGAGGCGGACGCGACGAGGCCGCCCGCTCGACGCTGCGGCGGATCTGCTCCCGCTGGTACTCGTCCACCTCACGGAGATCGGACCCGAAGCGGTCGTTGTAGTCGATTACCGCCTCGACGACCGTCCTCATGACGTCCTCCCTGCTCGCGGCCCCGGGACGCGCGGCCGCGTACGCGGTCCCGAACACCTCGGACGCGTTCTCGCGGATCCCGTCCGCGACCAGGGTCTCGCGCGGCACGGCCCTCACTCCGCCCGGATTCGCGCTCTCCCAGTCTGCCTGGTCGCGCGCCAGCCTCGCCGTTAGGATCGCCCTCTTCCGGTCCATGACCCACCCGGTGTGCACGTACATCATGCGCGGCATCATCCACTCGGCGTGCTTGCGCGTCTCGTTCAGGACCGCGAAGAAGATCTTCCGCTCCTCGGCAGGT
>CAZGVR010000483.1:0-3067 GCA_964528945.1 uncultured Myxococcales bacterium | reverse complement strand
TCTAGGCATCCGTCCCGGATCCGGTCGATTGATGCGCGGACGTCCGCGACCCGCGCCTGGGCGGCCCTGGCGATGGCCTGGGGCGCGACCGGCTGGCGCGATACGAATACCAGGGCCTCCACGAGGCGATCCAGATCAGGGGGTTCCATCTTCGCCTTCCTTGGGCGGAGCGGAGCCGGCCGCTCCTCCGGTATCGGGTGGTTCCGTCGTCACCGGCGGAGGCTCCGTGATCATGATGTCGCTGCCATCGTCGGCCTGTGCGAGCCGGATCATCCTAAGCCGTGCCATCTCCAGGATCGCGAGGAAAGTTATCACCACGTCGAAGACCAGGAAGTCCGTGCCCAGGAGCTGCCGGAATGTCGCCTGCCCGCTCCTTGCCAGGCCCTCGGCCACCTGCGAGATGCGCTGGGCAACGGTTCTCCTGTCCGTGAAGACGTCCGGACCCGCCCTTCCGCGAGCCCTAGCCTCCTTCACCAGCTCGATGTATCGCTCGACCAGGTCGTGGATCCCGACCCCGGCGACGACCTCCGCCTCCTCTGGATCCGGCTCGAATCCGCCGGTGAAGATCCCGTCCCCGAGCAGGGACCGCTGGCCGAGATACGCTGCCGCCTCCCGGTACTTCTTGTACTCCAGCAGCCTTCTCACCAGCTCGGCTCGAGGGTCCTCGATGGTACCTTCCTCGTCCACGGGGAGGTCGCCGCCGGGCAGGAGCATCCGCCCCTTTATGTGGACGAGGGTGGCGGCCATTGCCAGGTACTCGGCGGCTGCCTCCAGCCGGAGGTCCTTCATCGCATCGATGTACTCGAGGTACTTCTCGAGCACGAACGCGACCGGGATGTCCAGGATGTCGAGTTCGTGCTTCTGTATCAGGAGCAGCAGGAGATCAAGCGGTCCCTCGTACTGATCGAGGGCGACCGAGTAGTCACCGCCCTGCTCGCGATCCGTCATGTCAGCCGATCCCCGTCGGGATGCCCAGGATCAGCGAGGCGACCCATATGAAGATCATCCCCGGCAGCATCAGGAAGCCGCCCAGGAGATACATGACGGCCATCAGGATGATATAGGAGTAGGGCCGTATCCTGTCCTGGAAGGAGTCGAAGCGCCTGGGCAGCATGCGGCTCCCGTCGAGGGGAGGGATGGGCAGGAGGTTGAAGATCATGAGGCCCATGTTCATGTTCACGAGGACGTAGATCATGTAGCTGACCGCTGCCAGCGTGACCGAGCCCTCGGGTGCGCCGCGAAGCGGCATCCCTGGAAGGACGATCCTGTGCACGATCAGGCCCAGCACCGCGAGGACACCGTTCGACGCAGGTCCCGCGAGGGCCGTGAGCGCCATGCCCGTCCACATGGTCACCTTCCTGGTGAAGCGGACCGGCGAGACCGGGACTGGCTTGGCCCACCCGATCAGGGGGAGGCTGCCGGCGAACAGGGCCACTATCGGGATGACCAGGGTGCCTATGACGTCGATGTGGGCGAGCGGGTTCAAGGTCATGCGCCCCATGCGTGCAGCCGTGTCGTCCCCGAGCGCGAAGGCCGACCTGGCGTGGGCGTACTCGTGGATCGTGAGCGAGAGCAGCATGGGCACGATGTACGCGATGCCCTTGAACAGGAAGTTCTGGGTCGGATCACTCATCGATGCCGGCACGCTTCGGGACGACCACGACGCCTCCCTGGCTCACTGTGAACCCCCTCGCCCTGTCTTCCTCGTGATCGTATCCGATCTGCACGCCGGCAGGAATGATCACGTCCTTGTCGATGATGACGCGGCGCAGCCTTGCACCGCGGCCCACGCTTACACCGTCCATGAGGATCGAGCCCTCGATCACCGAGTACGAGTTGACCCTCACGTTCGGGCCGAGGATCGAGAGGCGCACGAGGCCTCCCGAGACCACGCACCCTCCGGACACCATGGACTGGACCGCACGGCCGATGCGTTCCCCCGAGTCGTCCATGTGCACGAACTTCGCCGGCGGGAGGTGCTTCATGCCGGAGCGGAGCGGCCACAGCGGGTTGTAGAGGTTGAACCGCGGCTCGTAGGAGATGAGATCCATCGAGGCATCGTAGTACGAATCCACGGATCCCACGTCCCGCCAGTACCCGAGGTTGTTGTCCGTGTTCCCCGGGACCCTGTTCATGGCGAAGTCGTACGCGAACAGCCCATTCCCCGCCAGCGGGGGAAGGATGTTCCTCCCGAAGTCGTGCGCCGTGTCACGCCCGGCGTCCTCGCGCAGCGCGTCCACGGGGGTGCCGCTCCTGAAGACGTAGTTGCCCATGGAGACGAGGGCCAGGTCCGTACGGCCGGGCATGGGACGAGGAGCGTCCGGCTTCTCCTGGAACTCGATCACGCGCATGTCCTCGTCCACCGCGACCACTCCGAAACCAGAGGCCTCCGCAATGGGCACCGGTATCACGGCGACGGTCGCCCGCGCGTCCTTCCTCACGTGCTCGTCGAGCATCTGGCTCACGTCCATCTGGTAGACGTGGTCCGCCCCGAAGATGAGCACGTGATCCGGCTTCTCGTCGTCGACGACGTGCAGTGACTGGAAGATCGCGTCGGCGTTCCCCTTGTACCAGGAGTCGCCGAGCCTCTGCTGGGCCGGGAGACACTCGACGAAGTCGTCCGTCACGGGCGACATCCTCCAGGCCCTCGCGATGTGCTGCTCGAGCGAGTGGCTCTTGTACTGCGTGAGCAGCTTTATCTTGAAGAAGCCCGAGTTGATCAGGTTCGACAGAACAATGTCGATGATCCGGTAGCGTCCGCCGAAGGGCACGGCCGGCTTGGCACGGTCGCGTGTGAGCGGGTGCAGCCTCTCGCCGGCTCCTCCGGCGAGCACCATGGTGAGCGACCTCGATGGGTCAATTCTTCTAGCTTCCGATGACATCGCGTGATGATGATCTTCCCCCTCGCCGGCTCACTTGTTTAACACTAGAAAATAGACGATGGCTGCTCCGCCAGCGAGCGCCAGGGCCAGGAATATCCCCAGCCATAGCCCGTAGCGCTGCCCGCCACCCTTGCTCTCGGCCGCCTTCTCGGGCTGGGGTCTGGGATCGACGCGCACGGCGGGCG
>CAZGVR010000482.1:0-3077 GCA_964528945.1 uncultured Myxococcales bacterium | reverse complement strand
CAGTGGCCCTGCCCTTGACGATCTCCATGGCCACGTACGCTCCGGACAGGAGCAACGAGACCGAGACGAGGGTCGCCGCCAGCGCGATGGCGGTGGGATGCCGAGAATCTGCCCGTTTCACACCCGGGATTGAGGCAATTCCCTTGCCAGCGGTTCCGACTCGGAAACTCGGTGCTCGAATGCCTCGTCCGGGTCGGTCACTGCTGAGCTGGAACTCGCATCATATGGCAACTATTGGGAATACACCTGGGTACCGGGACCTGGGACCAAGACGGGCAAAGCGCAATCTGGCCTACGCGAAACCGATCACGGGTTATCCTGGCCCGGTAGTGTCATTTGGATACCACCTGGGTGGTACGGGGTTCCAGTCACAGCCCGGTAACGATCCTGTACTCGCGGGTTCCCAGCCCGATGCGCTCGGCGTGCGCGAGCTGGTGCGCCGCATCGAGGTTGGGGTAGGAAACGGACTCGAGCGTGGCGCCCGTCCTCTCCCTGATGAGATCCAACACGGCCTGGTCGATGGCCACGGGATCCAGCCCCGAGAGGACACCTATGTCGTCGAAGAGAGGGGCTTCCTTCCTGCCCATGCAGTCGCAGTTCGGGGTCACGTTCGTGACGAAGGTCACGTAGCCGATCCTCCCCGCCAGCCTCTTCACGAACCCGAGCGCGTGCTCGGCCATCCTCTCCTGCAGCCTGCGTGACCCCGCCTTCCAGTCGTACCTGATCGCGTCCTCGCGGCACGAGGCCAGGCACTCGCCGCAGCCAGAGCACACCTCCCTGTCTATGGAGGCCACGTCGCGCGCCGATCGTCCCCTGCCCTTCTCCAGGACGCGGATCGCGCCGGTCGGGCAGTTGGTCTCGCACTCACCGCACCCGCTGCACGACTCTCGATCGACCGACGGCTTGGTGGAGCTGTGCTGGCGGAGCTTGCCGCGCCTGCTCGCGAGCCCCATGCCCACGTTCTTGATGGTCGCGCCCAGCCCGGCGGCGAGGTGCCCGGTCGCATGGCTCACCACGATGGCCGAGCCGGCCCTGATCGCGTCGGTGGCGATCGCGACCTTCTGGTGGTGCACGCCCGGGATCTCGATCTCGGTCTCGCTGGCGCCGACCAGGCCGTCGGCCACCAGGAACGGCGCGCCCACCGCCTCCATGGTGAAGCCGTGGTCGTGGACGAGCCGCATGTAGTCCACGGCGTTCGTGCGCATGCCGGTGTAGAGGGTCGTGGTATCTGTCAGGAAAGGGTTGCCGCCCGCGGCGCGCACCTCGTCCACGATCGCCCGGATCGCGGCCGGCGGGACGAAGCCCGAGCCGCCCTTCTCGCCGAAGTGGCTCTTGAGTGCCGTGAGGCCTCGTACGACGCTCGAGAGACCGGCCGCGCGGAACGCCTCCCTGCCGGCACCGGCGAGCTCGACGTGATCGGCCCTCCTCTTCGTGGGGATCATGTGAAGGACGGACGTTTTCTCGCTCATGGCCCGGATGGTACACGATGCGTGCCGGAAGTCGAGGCTGGCGCGATTGCCGCTTCCCCCTGGTCCCAGCCGCGTGCTGTAATGGGCGGACGCCATGATCAGGGTGCACACGGCCTCGCGGACCGAGGATCTCCTGTCCGCGCTCTCCTCGGGGATCGAGTCGTCCCGGGCCTCGGGCCGGAGCCTGCTCGAGCCCGTGGACATCGTCGTGCCGAACATGAACATGGCCGCGTGGATCAGGATCGCGCTCGCCCAGCACACGGGCATCGCCGCGAACCTGAGGACCCGTAGGCTGGAGCGATGGGTGTCCGAGACGGTGGCGAGGGTGGATCCCTCCGTCCGCATCCTGGGCGTGACCCAGATGGAGGACCTCCTGCTCTCGGTCATGCTCGACGAGGCCGAGATGCGGGCCGGGCCTCTCCTCGTGCTCGAGCGCTGGATCCGGGGGCAAGGCGATCCCCCGGGCACCGCCGAGCGGCGCCGCGTGCAGCTCGCCTCCCGGCTCGCGCGCACATTCGAGGAATACGTGTACTCGAGGCCCGAGATGCTCGACGGCTGGGCATCTTCGGGAAGGCCGCCGCGCGGCGCAAGCGACATGCTGCTCGCCGAGAGGCACCTCTGGCAGAGGATCATGGGCGCGGACGGACTTGCCGCGGGGCGGGCCTCGATGGCGGGCGAGACGTGGGCGACGCTCGACAGGGCGCCTGCCATCCTTGCCGGCGCCGCGCCCGGGACCATCCCGGCGCTCAGGGTCTTCGGCGTGTCCTACGCCGGGCGCACGCTCCACGCCATCCTCGCGGCCATGTCGGGCGCCGTGGAAGTGGACGTGTACCAGCTGCACGCCGGCCCGGACCCCGGCGGGGATGATGACGGGGCCTGGGCCGCCATGCGGTCGTGGGGCCGCCCGGCGAGGGAGTCCCTGGACATGCTCGGGGAAGCGTCCTCGTGCACGATCGCCGAGGCCGGGCGGGCCGGGCCGCCAGCCGCCTGGACCTTGCTGGAAGCGCTCCAGGCCGGGATCTGCGGCGCCCGGCTGCCGGGCTTCGCGCCGGAGGCGTCCGATGCGAGCGTGCGGGCGCACGCCTGCACCGGCGTGCGCCGCGAGATGGAGGTGATCGCCGGCGAGATCTGGCGGCTGATCCTGGAGGACGAGGCGCGGCAAGGCCGCGAGGGCGGGCCCAGGCTCAGGTTCAACGAGATCGCCGTGCTCGTGAGCCCGGCCCAGCGCGATGCCTACATCCCGCAGATAGAGGCGGTGTTCGCGGAGATGGGATCCATCCCGTACAGCGTGGTGGATCTCCCGCTCTCGTCGGCCTCGGGCGTGGCCGAGGCTGCGGATCTCCTGATCCGGCTCCCGCTCTCGAGGCTCACCAGGCCCGAGATGCTGGCCGTGCTCGCACACCCCGCGGTGTCGGGCGGAGCGGGCGTCTACGGCAGCGTGGAGTGGCCGCAGCTCGCCGGCATGCTCGGGATCTTCCGCGGCGCGGATCGCGGCGACCACGAGGGCACCTACGTCGAGAGGGACCTCGTGAGCTGGGACCAGGGGCTCCGCCGCCTCGCCCTCGGCGCCTTCATGACCGGCGAGCGGAGCGGGGACGGCCGGCCCTG
>CAZGVR010000481.1:0-3077 GCA_964528945.1 uncultured Myxococcales bacterium | reverse complement strand
CGAGGTCGACGAGCGCGAGCATGGCGTTGTCGGAGTCTATGATCCGCCGCTCCGCCGAGCCCACCTTGGTCTTCGCGACCGTGTAGGTGGAGTCGATGATGGTCCTCACGCCCCACTTCTCGAAGCTGAAGGTCGTGGAGAAGCTCGACCACCCCAGGAACGCCGCGGCCACGAGCACGAGCGGCACGAAGATCAGGTAGAGGCGATCCTTCATTCCCGGCCGAGTGTCGGGGAAGACGCGTGCCGCGTCAACCCGCGGCCCCGGTTGATCACGCTTCTCGCCGGATCAGAACGTCCAGGCGAGGTCCAGGCTTCCGCGGCCCGGGCCGGCTGACAGGGCCACCTCGGGCATCATGGCCGCGGCCCGCTCGCTCATCTCGAGGGCCGTGACCCTCTTGAAGATGCCGCCTATCAGGATGAACGGTCCCGGTACGAGGATCGCGGCCGAGACCCCGGTGAGCACCGCGTTCTTCTTGAGCTTGCCGCCGGCCTTGGCAACGCAGTCCACGCACTGGGTCTCCTGGGCCCACTTCTGCCACCGGTCGAAGTCCTTCCATTCGTGGACCGTGAAGATGGTGAGCCCGATGCCTGCGAGCGTCAGGATCGTGCCCGACACGAGCATGCCCGTGCTCGCGCGCATCGCGGCCTTCGTGCCCTCGTCCACGAGCATCAGGCTCTTGCCGTTGCCCTGTATCTGCGATGAGTTGCCATCACTGTCCTGATGTATCACTTCAGGCGTTTCGGGCTGCCCTCGAACGGCCGTCTCAGGCACGACGGGCGGCGCCACCACGACCTGCGCCACCACGACCTGCGCCACCATCTTGGAGACCCTGGCCAGGAGCCCGTGGGTCGTGGTCGTGGCAATGGCCTTGTTCGTGGTCCCGGTTGCCTGCTGGACGGACTTCAGGGTCACCTGCACGGACTCGCCCTGCTTCGAGATGCCGGTCTCGAGGACGAGGTCCGCTTCCTGTGCCTCTACGACCTCGTGCCCCAAGGCCTCGATCTTCTCGGCGATCGTGTCGTCGACAACGTCCAGCAGGGCAGAGTTCACGCCGGAGCCCGAGGCGGGCAGGGCAGCGACCTTCAGCGGGGACGCCCAAGCCTCGCGGGCGCACACGAGGCAGAGCGCGATCGCCCCGACCGTCGCTGCCATCCTTCCTGCTGTGCTCTTGCTCATGCCTGGCCCCTATCCTGTTGGTCGCGTGGCACCAGCCTCCGTTCAAGCAATTTTCAGACCCGCGGAACCTGCCCCATCAGGGATGCATGTAACCCGGCGATACCGTAGGGTTGATCGCCATGCGGCCCTTGCCTGGAAAGGCCTGGAACCCCCGTATGAACGGGAGAGGCGGCACAGGATGTGTCATACCAGGTGGTGGTCTGCCCCCTCGGATGGTGGCTCCTCGGTGGCTCTTTCCTCGGGGACGAACAGGGGGTAGGATACGTCTGCAGCCCGAACCGGATGGATGAAGACTATGGCGGAAGCGGTGGGAATGGAACTGCCTGACGTGCTGAGGATCCTGTCCGAGCACAGGCACCAGATCGAGGAGCATGGTGTATCGAGCGTCGCGGTCTTCGGCTCCTTTGCACGAGGCGAGGCACGACCGACGAGCGACGTGGACATCCTGGTGGAGTACTCGCGTCCCGTCGGGCTATTCGAGTTCATCAGGCTGAAGCGCTTCCTGGAGGAGATCCTCGGACGGCGGGTGGACCTCGCCACGGCAGATGCCCTGAAGGCCAGGCACAGGGAGCGGATACTCAAGGAAGCAGTCCGTGCCGCTTAGGGAATGGAGGACGAGGGTCGAGGATATCCTGGATGCGATCCGCGCGGCGTCGAAATACGTCGAGGGGATGAGCTTCGAGTCGTTCGCCAACGTACCAGCGCTCCAGAAGATGCTTGTGGACGACGAGTAGTGACTCCTTCTTCGATCATAGGGTAGCCACGAACCCGACCTGGCGTCCGGAGCGCGGTCCGTCGCGCCTGAAGGAGTGGAACAGCCACGCGTGGCAGCGCGTGCACACGCGGATCGCGTCGATGCGATCCTGCCGCAGCCCGGCGGCCGACAGCTGGTTCGAGACCGCGCGCCACAGGTCGGCCCGGACCTTGCCGTCACCATAGACCGCGGAGAGCACGCCGTCGCCGGCCGGAGCCGCGATGCGGCCGCCCGTTTCCAGATCCACCTCGTAGCAGCACGGGCCTATTGCCGGGCCTGCGGCGGCATGGAGGTCTGCAGGGTCGCATGAGGAGGCTTCGCAGACCATGGCTATGCCCCGCTTCACGATGCCTGCCGAGATGCCCCTCCAGCCCGCGTGGATCGCGGCGACCGCCCTTCCTTCCGGAGAGGCGAGGAGGACCGGCACGCAGTCGGCGACCCTCACGGTGAGCACGATGCCGCCCTCAGAGGACGAGACCAGCCCGTCCGCCTCGATCCGCCTGACCTCTGCCGGGTCCTCGCCTCCCGAGAGCCTGACGATCCTGTCCGAGTGGACCTGCGCGAGGCCGTAGACCCTCGCGCCTTCGTGGACGGGAGGATGCTCGCCGCGCTCGCGGGTGGTGAAGCCTGCCCTTCCGGCCAGGAACCCGAGCACCGACGGCCGTATCACCGTGCCGGCCGCTGGATCGATCGCCTGCATGGGCCACGGATGCTACACGCAAGGGCGCGCCGCTGCCAGAATGTGGAAGCGGGTGGCCGGTCGGGCGTATGGATCGAGGCGATGAAGGAGAGGAAGGCGCACCTCGCCCTGGTGCTCGTGCAGGTGATGTTCGGGACCCTGCCGCTCGCAGGGCAGGAGGCCATGCGCTGGATGCACCCGATCGGGCTCGCGACCCTCGCGCTGCTGCTGAAGCGCGGGAGGGCAGCACCGCGGCGGATCGCCGGGATCGGGCTGGGCCTCGCGGGCGCCCTCCTGCTCGCGAGGGTGGAGAGCCTCGACTTCTCGGACGAGGTCGTGGTCGGGAACCTCATGATCCTTGCGAACGCGGCCTGCTGGTCCTTGCACCTGGTGCTGGCCAAGCCCCTGCTCCTGCGACACGATCCACTGGTCGTGTCGGCCTGGATGTTCATCATCGGCGCTTTTGT
>CAZGVR010000480.1:0-3098 GCA_964528945.1 uncultured Myxococcales bacterium | reverse complement strand
GGACGGTGGCACCCTTGTCCACGCCTTCGACCGCCCGGGGTTGGCCGCTTGCGTCAACGATGGTGACGACTAGCCGGTTGCCCTGCTCCAGGTGCGCGCCCTCGGCGCTCCGTACGGTCACCTTCGCCATGACCAAGACGCCGAACGGCTTGGCAAGACCGGCCACTGGCAAGGGTCGGCCGTCCGGCCATCTCACGTGCGCGGCTCCGGTCGGTTCTTCCGGGAACGCAGCCTCCCGCAGCGCCTGAACCACGGGCTCCACGTTGAGACCGAGCTGTTCGGCTCGCTCGTCTCCGCGGGTCACCGGCATCCCCCCATGGTCTCCGCAGGCAAACACGCTGTCCCTGATTCGTAGTGCCTCGACCGCGCCGGAAGCCTCGACTACCTCGCCGTCCTTCCACGCGAAACCAAGCGCGCTGAAGCCTTGCTCTGGCTTGGCATCGAGGCGATTGGCCGCAAACCGGGCCACGTCGGCCCAGGTCGCCTCGCCCGGATCGAGCGCGCGGATTGCCCTATGGCGCTCCGCGTAGCGGTCATGGAAGTCCTGCCACCGCCGGAAGCCTGTGGCCACGAGGTCGGCGATCGCGTCCTGCTCGGCGACGTTCAGCGGCCCGAGCGCTCTGCGCGTCATGACCTCCTGCATCTCGTCGGGAGGCACGAGCGACATCACACGAGAGACGAGCATCTCGAACTGATCGGGCGGGACGAGCGCGCTGGCGATCTGCTCGAGCTTGCTGCGCGCCACGGCGTAGGCGTCGACCTCACGGCTGTCCTTGACGACGATCGTGTCGATGATCGCGGTGCGCCGCGACAAGAAGCGGTGGATCCGCCCGACCCGCTGCTCGAGCTCCATGGGGTTCCACGGGACGTCCAGGTGAACGAGGCGCCGCGCCACCTGGAGGTTGATCCCTTCACCTCCGGCACGCGACGACACGAGGTAGCGCGGCCCATCAGGGCGCCAGAACGCGTCGATCTCCTCGCGGCGCTCCGCGTCGGACTGGCCACCAACGATGATAGCTGGCCGCCTGCCGGCGCGCCGTTCCAGTCGCCCCGCCACCCCGCCCACCGTCTCGACGCCCTGGGCCGACACCACGACCTTGTCGTCCCCCGCAGCTGCGAGCACGCGCTCCTGAACCAAGTTCCACTTTGCATCCCCGCCGCTTGCCAGCAGGCTGACGCCTTGCTCCAGCAGCCGGCTGAGCTGCGCTCGGTCCGGTCGCCACGGCCGCGCGCTGTCCAAGTCTCCGTCTTCCTCGACGTCGTCGAGATCGCCGGCCGACTTCTGACGGTTGAGCTCGCCCTCGAGCCGCTGGAACAGCTCCACCAGTGACTCGTTCGGGGGACCGTTCCGGTACGGCCGCATGGCGGAGAGGGCCTCGGCGAGCCCAGGAGACTTCAGATCCCAGCCTGCCCGGATGGCCTACCGCGCGAGATAGCCGAGGCCGGCCTGAACACTCGATGAAGCCCACTGCAGCGCCTGTCCCCTCCTCCAGCCGGCCGCCCGGCCCTGGCCAGCCCTCGCGGCGGGCGAGCCCGGCGCCGGCTCGAAGAGGTCGTGGATCCCCTGGAGCCAGCGCCGGTAGTCCCGGCCGAGATCGATGATGATCGGCTCGTTGACCTGCCGGCCGGGGAAGAGCGGCGCGCCGCTCCAATCCCGCACGTTTTCCGGCTCTTCGTCGAATCTCGGGGCGTGAGATCTCGCATGGATACGTCCCGCGAGGCCTGGTTCCAGCCCGATCGGGGAACCGTTTGCCGCCTCGGTGGCCTCACTCCATGCCCCGGCCCGAGCGCGGGGTGAAGCGACGCCCCTCGTTCCCCGGCAGCCAGGCCGTGGAGAGTGACGGGCCGGTGGACAAACCCCGATCGAGCTTGCCCACCGGCCCTTGGACAACCCTGCGGGTTGCCCACACTCCCCACAGCCCCGACGGCGGCAGCTACAAGATTGCGGAATCATTCGCCCCGACTTCCGGCCAAGGGCCGGAAGTCCTCGGGCACGATGGCGGTTTGCCCATCCCTCTGGTAGGCCACCGCAACCGTGCGGAGCTGCGACCGCTGCAGCTTGTCGTGCACCACGAGGAGGCCGAGATCCTGGCCGGTGAGCTTCCTCTGGTACTCCTCGTAGATCTTCCAGTCCTGGTCGATGACGAGCGCGCGGCTGTCGCGCCGAAAGGCGGCCAGCCAATCGTGCACCACTCGCCGTTCGTCGGCCGGCACATGTGACTCCCCGAAAGGCGAGAAGGGATCCGCTGCGCTCGCGACGAGGAGCACGTTGGTGTCCACGACGTGGTCCGGCATGCTATGCGCCCTCCTTTCGCATCCGCTCGATCATGCGCCGCATCTGGCGCTCCGTCTCTCCGATCGCGTCGCCGAAGAACCTGTCCGGCCAGTTCGCGATCCGCCCATAGCCGTCCATCTCGAGCTCGCGGAGCAGGGCTCGCCTTCTCTTCGACTCCACGAAGTATTGTGCACAGTGCTCACGCTCGACCTTCCTGTCGGCGACGAGGAACTGCATCCGCCGAAAGAGGTGCTCGCTGTGCGTCTCGACCAGGAACTGCACTTGGCGTTTTCGTGCCACCTCTGCCATCAAGTTCGCCAGGCCAGCCTGGACCAGCGGGTGGAGGTGGATCTCGGGCTGCTCGGCGATGATGGTGGTCCCCCGAGGAACGAAGTACGCCAGGACGACCAGCGGAAGCACCTGCGAGACCCCGAAGCCCACGTCGACGATGTTCGCCGCCTGCCCGCCGGTCTTCACGATCACCTCGAAGGAGCGTGACCTGCCCTGCTGCACCATCTCGAGGGAGTCGGCAATGCCGAGACGGTTCAGCCATTCCGATGTCTGTTCCACGAGCCAGCCTCGGCCTCCCTCCTCGCCCTTCTTTCTCTTCTTGCGACTGTTCGCGCTGGCGAGCAGGGCGATGACCGCGAGCTCGCTACGCTCCCCGAGGTTTCCGGGAGTCTGACGCGACCACAAGTACGAGCGCGCGGGAGGCTCTCGAAGGGGGCCGAGGTAGGCGATGCGCGCCATCTCCCGCGTGAGCTTGAGCGAGAGATCCTGCACTCGCGACGCCGAGGCACCGATCGCCGTCAAGGCCTCGGGT
>CAZGVR010000479.1:1486-3100 GCA_964528945.1 uncultured Myxococcales bacterium | reverse complement strand
CCGGGCGCCACGGGGGTCCTCTTGTCCTGGCAGCCCGAGAGGCTGGACCCCGGGGCCCTGCTCGACGGATGGAGCAGGATGATCGGTTCGGGAGCGCGTGCGCTGAAGATCGCCGCGCCCGTGGAGGCGTTCGAGGATCTCGAAACCCTGCTCGATCTGCCCGACGCCGGTCTCCCTGTCGTGAAGATCGGGATCGGGCACGCGGGCGCCGCTTCCAGGCTTGTGCCTTCCCGGATGGGCTCGGCCTGGGCCTACCTGGCGCTGGCTCCCGGACTCGAGACCGCGCCGGGCCAGGTGGATCTGGATGACTGGATCCGCAATCGTCTGGGTCGAGCCGACAACGTGCCCCTCGGGCTGCTCGGCGGGCAGTGCGTGCGATCGTCTCCGGGCCCGGCCGTGTACAACGCGCTCTTCGCGGCCAGGGGTCTCCCCTTCGTGTACGTCCCGCTGGAGAGCAGCGATCCGGCCCGGGCGCTGCGCCTCGCCGGAAGGATGGGTTTCCGCGGCCTGTCGGTCACGGCGCCGCACAAGGGCCGGGTGGCGGAACTGCTCGATCCCGGATCGCCATCGCGGTCAGTGAACACGGTCACGCTCGACGGGCCCGATGCCAGGGCGTCCAGCACCGACGGTCCAGGCCTGGTGAACGCGCTCCGGCGCGTGATGACCTTGCGCGGTTCCCGCGCGGTCGTGCTCGGCGGGGGAGGCGCGGCCCGGGCCGCGGCGCTCGGCCTGCAGGCGGCCGGCTCCAGCGTCGAGATGAGATCGCGGTCCGTGTCGACGCTCCCGGGGATCGAGTGGAGACCCTTCGACGACGACCTCGATCCGTGTGCCTTCGATCTGCTCGTGAACGCCACGCCCGTGGGATCGCGTCGCGGGGAGACCCCCGTCCGCAACCCTGCCGCGCTCGCCGGCAAGGTGGTGCTCGACATGGTGCTGGGCCGGCCCACGGACCTCGTGCTCGCGGCCCGCGAGGCCGGCGCGGTGGCCCTCGACGGGATCGACATGTGGGTCGAGCAGGGATCGCTCCAGATGCGGGCGATGGCGGACATGCGGGTCGAGCCGGGCGACCTTCGCTCGCTCCTCCCGGTCCGGCTGACCTGCCCACCATCGAAGTCCGAGACCCAGCGCGCGCTCGTGATCGGCTCCCTCGCCCGGGGTCCCGTCGAGATCGTGGGGCCGCTCGATTGCGACGATTCCCGCGTCCTCAAGGGCGCGCTATGCTCGCTGGGCATCACCATCGAGGAGGGCGATGGAACGTGGAGAGTGGTCCCGCAGTGCCTCCGGGCGCCGCCGCAACGGTTGCACGCCGGCGATGCAGGCACCGCCGCGCGCTTCGTGGCCGCCCTCTCGCTCGTCGCCGAGGGGCCGCTGGTCCTGGACGGCACCGAGGCCTTGCGCTCGAGGCCCATGGGCGGGATGCTGGCGGCGCTGGCGGCGCTCGGAGTCGGGGTCGAGCCGCTCGGGATCCCAGGGCACCTGCCGGTGAGGCTCGCCAGGCGACTGCCCATGCAGGTGCGGGCGGTCGAGGTGGATGCCGCGACCAGCAGCCAGTTCGCCTCGGCGCTCATGCTCGTCGCTCCGGTGCTGCTGGAAGGCCTGGAGATCCGGCTGGGT
>CAZGVR010000479.1:0-1476 GCA_964528945.1 uncultured Myxococcales bacterium | reverse complement strand
GGGTGGCGGGGCCGTCTCGCGTCCCTACATCGATCTCACGGCTGGCATGATGTCGCGCTCGGGCGCAACGGTGGAGCGACCGGGCCCCGGTGTCATCAGGATCCCGGCGTCGCGCTACGATCCCCTTTCGATCCGGATCGGCGGCGACTGGTCGAGCGCGGCCTTCGTGCTCGCCGCCTCCTTCGTTTCCGGCCGTCCGGTGGTCCTCACCGGGCTCGACCACCACTCGGCCCAGGGCGATCGCGTCTTCCCAGCGTGGCTCGACGCTCTCGGGAGGGCGGGGCCGCGCAGTTTCGACGCGACGATGACGCCGGACCTCGTACCTCCGCTCGTCGCGTGTGCGCTCTTCGCGGGAGGGCGGACCGAGATCGTGGGCGGCTCGCACCTGCGAGCCAAGGAATCGGACAGGATCGCCGTCCTGGAAGGCGAGCTCGGCCTCACTGGCGCCGGGATCCGCTCTGCAGGGGATGGCCTCGTGATCGACGCGCCGCCGTGCGGATCGGCATGCGTCACGCTGGATCCGCGGGGAGATCACCGGATGGCGATGACCTTCGGGATCGTCGGTCTCCGCGTGCCTGGCATCGCGGTGAAGGATCCCGCATGCGTCTCCAAGTCGTTCCCCGGCTTCTGGCCCATGCTGGGTAGCTTCCGTGCCGGGCCGTGCCGCTGCAGGTACCCGCTCGTCCTGATCGGGCCCCGCTGCGCCGGCAAGAGCACCGCCGGCAGGAGACTGGCCGGAAGGCTCGGCCTCGACTTCATCGACACCGACGCCGTGATCGAGGCCCGGACCGGAGCTTCCATCGGAGGTCTGATCGCCCGGGGCGAGGCTGTCTTCCGTGCCGTCGAGGAGAAGGTCGTGCATGATGCGGTCTCCGGTTGCGACGGGGTCGTCGCGCTCGGAGGAGGTGCCGTCATGTCCCCGGACAGCCGTTCGCTCCTGTCCCTCAGGGGCACCGTCGTCTGGCTCGACGCCGATCCGGCGGTCGTCGCCCGCCGTCTCTCGTCATCCCCGCGGCCGGCATTGACGGCGCTCGCGCCTCCCGAGGAAGCCAGGTTCCTCGTCGAGGCGAGGAGGCCGCTCTACGCATCCTGTGCAACGAAACGGATCGATACCAGCTTCTTGACGCCCGAGGAGGTGTGCGATGGCCTCGAACACGTTTGGCGAGATCTTCAGGACCACGACCTTCGGTGAGTCCCACGGGCCGGCGATCGGCGCCGTCGTGGACGGCGTCCCACCCGGCGTCTCCATCTCCGCTGCCGAGATCCAGCGGGATCTGGACAGGCGGAGGCCGGGGATCGGCGAGGCATCCTCCCCTCGCGTGGAGAGGGACGAGGTCGAGATCCTCTCGGGGGTCTTCGAGGGCAAGACCACCGGTGCGCCGGTAGGCATGCTGGTTCGCACGACCGGGGCAAGGCCCGGCGAGTACGCCGGGATGCCTGAGGTCTTCAGGCCGGGCCACGGGGACAGGGCCTGGC
>CAZGVR010000478.1:1657-3112 GCA_964528945.1 uncultured Myxococcales bacterium | reverse complement strand
CCGACAGGATCTTCGAGATCGCGGAGACGTCCACCACCGACGTCACCATGCAGCGAGTGAGCGGCTGCGGCACGACCGCGTGCCTGGCGAATGCGACTTCGCCCGAGGAGATCCGGTACTACAACTCCACGGCTTCCCCGGTCACGCTATGGTTCGCGGTCGAGGCGTACTCGTCCACCACCGTGTCTGCATTGACCGTGGTGACGACGAGCGTTGCACCGCCCGCTGGCTACGAGTGCACGGACGCAGTCGACCTGGATACGGCCGCCAGCCCATGGACCGGCTCGTTCGCGGACTACGACAACAGGTGGACCTATGGCACGGGGTGCGGGTACGCGGCAGGCCCGGAGGCATGGTTCACGGCCACGCTGGCCTCGGGACAGGTGCTCGAGATCGAGGAGACTTCCGCGACCAACGCGACCGTGCAGCAGGTGACCGCCTGCGGATCGACCACGTGCGAGGCGAACGCCACCTCTCCCGAAAGGCTCCTCTACTACAACGCCACGGCCGGACCCGTGGACCTCGTGTACGCGGTGGAGGCCTACTCCTCGGGCGAGGCCGGACCGCTCGCGCTCGCGTGGTCCAAGGGGCCGCCGCCCGTCGGCTTCACCTGCTCGGGCGCGATCGACGCGACCTCGCTCGCGTCGCCGTGGACCGGCAGCCTCGCGGACTACGCCGACCTGTGGACCGGCGGATCAGGGTGCGGGGCGTGGTTCGACGTGACCGCGCCCGCTGGCAACAGGGTGATCGTCGAGGAGACTTCGGCCGTCAACGTCACGGTCCAGCGCATCGCCACGTGCGGGTTCACGTCATGCGTGGCGAACGCCTCGTCGCCGGAGAAGCTCTCGTACTACAACGGCACGGGCGGCCCGGCCACCCTGCACTTCGCCGTGGAGGGCTACTCCTCGACCGAGGCAGGCACCATCACCGTGGACGTGTCCAACGCGCCCGGCGATGGGTACACGTGCGCGGACCCGGTTGACGTCTCGTCGTCCACGTCGTGGGCCGGGGACTTCTCGGACTGGGACAACCTCTGGACCGGGGCGGCCGGGTGCGGCACTGCGACGGGCCCGGAGGTCTGGTTCACGGCGTCCGTGCCTCCGTCGTGGACGTTCACCATGACCGAGACGAGCGGCACGGACGTCGTGATACAGCGTGTGGACACTTGCGGCACCACGGCCTGCATCGCGTACTCCGACACGCCGGAGACGTTCACCTACGGCAACACCTCCGGCTCCTTCGTGGTCCTCAGCCTCGCAGTGGAGCGCAAGACGGCCGGGACCGGCGCCGTAAACCTCTCGATCACCAACGCGCCGTAGCCCTCGTTCGCATCGAGCGGCTCGATCCCGGCCGAGGCGAGGGAACAGTGCCGGGATGAAGTACATCTGGTATTTTCCCATCCGAGGATTGATCTGGATGATTGCACCCGAAACCATCAAGAAGGCGGTCGAGATC
>CAZGVR010000478.1:0-1647 GCA_964528945.1 uncultured Myxococcales bacterium | reverse complement strand
CCAAGGCCGGCCTCTCGGTCACCCACGTGCCCCAGAAGGCGGTCGAGATCCTCGCTGCTGCGGCCGGACCCGCTCGCATCATATTGTTCGGTTCGCATGCGACAGGTGCCGCGACGGATGACAGCGATCTGGATTTCGTGGTCGTAGAGAGAACGGTAAAGAACCGGCACGCGGAAATGGTCAGGCTGCGCGACGCCCTCCGGCCACTCAGGGTCCCGGTGGACATCATCGTGGTAAGCGAGGATGCGTTCTCGAAGTGGTCTGAAGTGGAAGGGACCGTTCTATGGGAAGCGTCGCGACGAGGGGTGGTGATGGTGGTCGGGGCGGGACCTAGCACGCACCTTGCGCGACAAGGCGGCCGAGGAGGAGCGGTTGCTCGATCTGATTGTCCTGTCCCCGGAGGCCAGTGATGGGGTGTTCGGCTTCCACTGCCAGCAGGCGGCCGAGAAACTGCTGAAAGCGGCACTGGCCTCTTCCGGGATCCGGTACCGCCGAACGCACGACATCGCGGAACTCATGGATCTCGCCTTGGACCACGGTCTTCGACTCGTGGCCTGCGCGGAGGATCTACGCACACTGACACCTTATGCAGTGGACATGAGATACGAATCCTTCGGGATGGACATCGAAGGAACCCCGCCCATGGATCGGCTGGAGATGCGAGAGCACATCCGGAAGCTACGTGCGTGGGCCGAGGAGAAAATCGGCCGGTAGAAGTTCGAGAAGAGCGGCCTGACGCGGGATTCGTTCGCTGGAATGCTGTTGCATTCGTGCCTGTTATGAGTATACTGATCTGTATCAGTAGCAAGGCATGGACATGGCAGCAACTCGCAGAGCTCAAATCCTCATGGAACCAGACGAATACAGGCGTCTGGAAGGAATTGCCCGCAAGAGGAAGGTCTCGGTGGCCGAGCTGATCCGGGGCGCCGTGCGCGAGAAGTACCTGAGGCCCAGGGAAAGCAGGGTCGCCCTCGCCCACGAGATAACCGGGGCCTGGATCCCTGTCGGCGAATGGGATGATGTGGAGAGGGAGATCGAGGATGCGCACTGCACCGATCTTCGTTGACTCCAACGTGTTCCTGTACGCGGCCGGCGACGACCACCCGCTCGAGTCGCCGTGCGCCTCGATCGTCACCAGGATCGCGACCGGCGAGGTCGCGGCCACGACGAGCACCGAGGTGGTGCAGGAGATCCTCCACGTGGTCGCGCGGCGAGGCATGCGCGCCGAGGCGATCCGTCTCGCCCGGAACGTGATCGGGCTGTTCGACGAGATCCTGCCGGTGACGGGCGAGACCATGTCGCTGGCCTGCGAGATCGCAGGGAGGCATGCCGGCATGTCCATCCGCGACGCCGTGCACGCGGCGGCCATGGCCGGTTCCGGGCTGGGCCGCATCCTGAGCGCCGACCGCCACTTCGACGAGATCCCGGGCATCGAGCGGCTCGATCCCGGCCTTCCCTTGCTGTAAGCTCGCCCGCAGCAGGCAGAGGTGATCCCGTCATGAGGAAGACAGTCCTTTTGCTCTCGTTCCTGGCGTGGGAAGGGACGGCGTCCGCTGAGCCGATCGCGGCCCTCGGATCGTGGGAGGGCCCCATCGACTACTTCATGACAGGCGGGCCGCTGGCCGTCGACGGGCCGGACCCGGACAC
>CAZGVR010000477.1:0-3125 GCA_964528945.1 uncultured Myxococcales bacterium | reverse complement strand
CGCGCCGAGGAAGAGCTGGGCCAGATCCGGCCCCACGGCCCTTCGCGGCGCCGGCTTCACCACGAACTGCCTCCCGGTCGGCAGGACTCCCTCGATGCCGAGGGCCGAGTCCCCTGGCCTGCCGTACTCGACCGACGACTCGGCCCAGCCCTGCGTGCTCAGGAAGCCGCCAAGCTTCGGTGCGACGTGCGGTACGAGGGGGAAGCCGAGCGAGTAGCCGTTGTCCCTGAGGGAGGCCTCGAGGTCGCGCACCTCGATACCGGCCCCGGCGTGGACCGTCATGGCTTCCTCGTTGATCGCGTGTATCCTGGAGAGGCCCGCGAGGTCCAGCTCGATCGCCGGCCCCGCGACCGGCTCCTCCGCCGACGGTCTCACGGGCACGCCCATCTCGGATGCGAGCCTCAGGATCCGCGACACCTCGGACGCGTTGCCCGGGGTCACGGCCCACCTGCTGCCCGGAGCCAGCTCCACGACCCCCGAAGGGAGCACGTCCCTGAGCATCGCGCCGATGTCGCCCGGGGCGCTCATCGCGGCTCCGGCCTCATCTGGCCGCCATCCTCTTCGTGAGGTAGGCGAGGATGGACAGGGTCATCTCGAAGGCGAAGAGGGCGTCCTCCCTCGTCACCGGGATGTGCTCGTCGCCGTAGGCCTCCATGAACCTCTGCTGGAAGAGGCGGAGGTAGGCGATCAGGCTCGCCACCGCAGGCCTCACCTCCTTGTAGTGCTCGTGCGGCAGCGCCTCCCTTATGAGCGGCTCGAACCCTGACATGGATCCGCCCTGCCCTGCAGCCGAGGCCGCGCCCACTGCCTCGAACACGTTCCAGAGCTTGATCAGCACGAGCCTCCAGTTCTTGTCCGCGAGCGCCCGCTCGGCGTCGTTCAGCCCGAGCAGGGCGTTCTCGTACCCGGGAACGAGCTGGATCGCGCGGAGGGGGAGCTCGAACACCTCGCTCTCCCCGTACTCGAAGGTCTCCAGGATCGCGAGCCACGTGTCGCGAGAGACGACGTACGGCTCGTCCTGCAGGTGATCGATGTGCTCGCGCTCGAATCCCTGCCCGCGCACGCCGAGGACCGAGGCGTCCACCCTGAGCTCCACCCGGTCGCCGCCCGCGCGTCCCGACTCGATGAGGCCCAGGAGATCGCGCGTGAACTCTACCGTGAGCCTTATCCGGGTCCCCTGCCCGCGCTCGAGCGCCCGGCCGTCGAGAAGCGACAGCGCCGGCGGCTTGATGCGCCTGTTCAGGTAGAACACCGCGGTCTCGAGGACCAGCGGGATGCGCGGCACTTCCCCGGAGTTCATGAGGTTGCCGTACAGGTCGAAGCTGCACGCCGGCTGCGGCACGACGTTCACGGGCGCCCTGTCGAAGGCGATCTGCCAACCGTTCTCGCTCATGGCGCGAAGGTTACCACATCGATCGCCGGTGGTGAACGGGCCGGGGGCGGGCGCAAGCGGGATGGGGCGCGGGCCGGGCGCGATCGCCTGTTGATCTCGCACGCCCGGAAGGTGCATATTCCGGGCGGCCTCCGCGAGAGGCTGCCGGGGTGTAACTCAGCCTGGTAGAGTGCGAGCTTTGGGAGCTCGATGTCGCAGGTTCAAATCCTGTCGCCCCGACCGAGCGAGCGCTTACGCCCGCGCCTGTAGCTCAATGGATAGAGCATCGGCCTTCTAAGCCGAGGGTTGTGAGTTCGAGTCTCACCAGGCGCACCAATGATATCAGGCTCGGCGAGCGGGGGGCATGGCCGGATGCATCGAGGTGTGCTATCTAAGTCCCTGGGAGAAACACCCATGAACTGGCGAGACAGGATAACGGTCGATCCCATGATCTGCCACGGTAAAGCCTGCATCAAGGGAACGAGAATCATGGTCTCGGTGATACTCGACAACCTCGGCGAGGGCATGACCCCCGAGGATATCGCGGCCAGCTATCCGTCGCTGAACCGCGAGGACGTGCTTGCCGCCGCAACCTACGCCGCCGAACTGGCACGCGAACGCCTCGTCCCGATCGTGCCCGAAGCCGTCTGATGCGCTTCAAGATCGATGAGAACTTGCCTGACGAGATGGTCGAGTTGCTTGCACACGCCGGGCACGACGCGAAGAGCGTCGGGGCTCAGGGAAGGGAATGACCTGACAAGGAGAGCGGGGCCTGACTCTCTGTACCGGTGGCGTTCCCGACTACATCGGCTGTTCATATGTGGAATGGTGCGACTCTGATACCCACTGGGGTGAATGGGAGCACTGGACAGGCCATGTTCAAGGCAGTGCTTACACCGGGAACGCGGAGAGGTGGCAGAGGGTCTTGCCGTAGGCGAGGCCGGCGCCCGTGACGCCCTGCTCCTTCACCTCGACCCGCATGGGCTTCGGCTTCCGGCCCGACCTGGTCCCCTTCGCCTTCGGCGCTGCAGCCTTCGTGCCGAGCGCTGCCGCCACCCGCGTCACGAAGTCGCGCACGTCCTTCTCAGCAGTAGCCGGCCCATCTCCGCTCGCGCTCCTCTTCCAGTACGCCATCTCGTTTTCGCCGGCCGCCTCGACCATGTAGCCCTCCACGATCCTCTTCCACATTGCCCGCATGGTCCTGGGCACGTCGAAGACGTCCATGCCCACGATGCGCCCGCCCTTGCCCACCACGAGCCCACGCGCGCTGGCAGGAAGCTGGAGATCCTCACCACTCGCACCTGCCGCCGCTACGTTGCCGGCCCTGGCCTCGGCCTCCGCGTTCATGCGTTCCTCTACCTTCTGGTAGGCGTCGACGAGCGACGACGTGGGCGACGCGACCCGCATTGCTCCCAGGTAGTTCGAGACCCCGTCCCAGATCCGCCCCTGGTCGCTCCGTATGCACCCGTGCACCTCCTCGCTCTCCTGCGCGCTCCGCACCTTGAGCGCCCGCAGGCTCGGTGGAGCGTGACGCTCAGCCCGGAAACCGCGCGACGTGTACCGCCACCTCCCGGCCTCCACGCACGCGACAGGCACGACGACCGACTCCCCGGGCCCGACCATCATGGTGATGTCCACGACCCTGTTCTGCTTGGCGCCCACCAGGATCTCCCCCTCGATGATCAGGATGGGCTTCTTGCCCGAGTTTTTGACCACGAGCTCGGGGACGTGCCCTCCCTCGTTCAGCTCCTCG
>CAZGVR010000476.1:2071-3134 GCA_964528945.1 uncultured Myxococcales bacterium | reverse complement strand
AGCGAACTGCTGGAGATAGAGGCGCGCGAGAAGATCATCCAGGAGCTGATCGCCGGACGCACGGGCCCGGTCCAGGTGCTCATGGAGCTCTCGTCCATCTTGAGCCAGAACGGCGGGCCGTCGGTCGACAAGGAGTGGTACCAGGAGCTCCTCAAGAGGGATCCCTACGCCGGGTTCAACCCGGAATGGGACAGCAGGCGGCTCTGGCTGACCGGCTTCACGGAGAAGGATCGCGAGCTGGAGCTGATCGGTCAGGCGATGAGCAACGAGGACGTGGGCGAGCTGCTGCGACGCATGAAGCTCTCGAGCTACTTCTTCGCGGAGACGCTCGTGAGGACCGCCGAGGCCAAGGTCAAGGACTCGGGCGTGCCGGTCATCGAGTGGAAGATCCGCTGCAAGATACGGTACCGCTAGGTGCGGTGAGGAGCCAATCCGATGGCCAAGCAGAACATCCTCGAGAAGACGTCGCTGGGAAAGAAGATCCTCGTCCTCGCGCTCTTCGTCGTTCTCCTCGCGGTCGCCTACTACTTCGTGTTCCACAGGGATCTCGCCAAGGACCTCGAGCAGCAGAAGCAGACGTACGGAAAGCTGGTCAAGGAAGAGAAGGAGTGGCAGGAGCGGAAGAGGACCTACATGGCCGACGTGGAGGAGCTGAACCGCAAGAAGGAGCGGCAGCGCGAGCAGGCGCGAATCCTCCCGCCGGACCAGGAGATGTCGTCGTTCCTGAACGACCTCGACAACCTCGCCGGCCTTGCAGGCCTAGACATCAAGCTCATCGAGCCGGCCAGCGAGCAGGGCGCCGGGTTCTACGCGAAGATACCCGTCAAGCTGATCCTGTCCGGGCGGTTCCACCAGGTGGTCAAGTTCTTCTACAGCGTCGGCAAGCTCGAGCGGATCATCAACATCGAGAACATGAAGTTCAAGGAGGTGTCGGTGCAGGGGGCCGACGTCGTCGAGAACGCCGAGGTCGTGGCCACGACCTTCCGTTCGCTGGAGACCCCGGCCGGCAAGGGGGCGAAGGGCGCGAAGGGCAAGCCGGCGACCCCCCCGGCGGGCAGGGCCG
>CAZGVR010000476.1:1532-2061 GCA_964528945.1 uncultured Myxococcales bacterium | reverse complement strand
CGAAGGAGGAAGGGTGATCCCATGAGGGCTCCCGAAACGAGATTCTGCGCGATCCTGGCCGCTGCGCTGGTATCGTGCGCATCGTGCGGCAACGATGCGCCGCCGCCCAGGCCCAGCGAGCCCACGGTGCGCGTGAGACCCGGCGCTCCCTCCGTGGAGGCCATGGAAAAGGCACAGAAGACGCAGGCCGCCTTCTACGCCGAGGCGCAGCCGAAGCTCCAGGGCGAGGCCGAGGGCGAGCTGATCCAGCACAAGATCACGGAGGACAGCTTCATCGAGTCGCCGCTGAAGCGCGACCCGTTCCGTAGCTTCATCATCCCTCTCACGAAGAAGGACATGGAGACCGGAACCCCCCAGGTCGATGCGATCCTCACCCAGTACCAGATCGACGAGCTCAAGCTGATCGCGATCATCTCCGGCGCGGGCACCGAGTCGGGAGCCCCGATGGCGATGGTCGTGGATCCCACCGGGCTCGGCCACATCCTGCGCAGGGGCAACTACGTCGGCCGCGGGGAGACTGTCCGCAAGG
>CAZGVR010000476.1:0-1522 GCA_964528945.1 uncultured Myxococcales bacterium | reverse complement strand
AGGTGCACAGCGGGGAGGAGATCCTGGTCTTCTGGAGGGCCGCCAGGATCAGGGAGGACGCGATCGTGTTCGAGCGCGAGGACCCCTTCTCGCCGACCGAGGCGACCGTGACCAAGATCCTCACGCTTGTGACCGAGAAGTGAAGAGCCTCCGCCCCAACACCGGAATCTGACCAAGTATCCTACCTCATCGTAAATTTGTGTACCATGTACGAGTCGTGGTATCATGGAGGCATGATCACCGGTGAGAGAACCTTTCCGGGCAGTGGATGCGACGGAGGAGCCATGAAGGCGCGAAGAAGAATGGCAAGGAGCATGGGCGCGGGAATCGTGGTGGCCGCGGCGCTCGTCGCGGGCGTGTCGTCGGGCTCTGCGCCCGTCGAGAACAGGGTCAAGGTGCTCGACCTCGTCGAGGAAGGGGGGGTCACGAGGTTCACGCTGGGCACGGAGCGCGACCTGTCGTACTCGATGGTGAAGATCGACAAGCCCGCGCGCATCATCGTGGACATCGCCTCCGGTGTCGTCGATGACGACGTCCTGCCGGCGAGCTACGAGACAGGGCTGGTCGAGAAGATCGTGGTCGAGCACATCAAGCAGCCCGTGATCGGCAAGTTCGCGCGGGTCAGCCTCCACCTGGCCGAGCCCGCCACCGTCGAGAAGAGCGAGGGCAAGCGCGAGCTCGTGCTGCTGCTGACCCCCCTCTCGGATGGCAGCGGCGAGGAGAAGGCCGAGGTGCCTGCCTCTGCGGCGAAGGCCTCCGTCGAGGCGGCAGCCATGCTTCCAGGCCCTGCAGCGGTCGCAGCGGTCAAGGATGGCGGAAAGGCGTCTTCGCCCAAGGCGCCCGCCGCCGCCGGCAAGACCGATCCGGTCAAGCCGCTCTCCAAGATAGTCGAGCCCAAGGTCGTCGGTGAGGAGGATCCGTCGGTCTACAGCTTCGGGGAGGAGAAGACGGCATCGGCAGTCGCGTCGGTCCAGGCCCAGGTCGGAGCCTCCTCGAAGACCTCGGCCAAGAAGAAGTTCAGCGGGAAGAAGATAGATCTGGACTTCAAGGATGCCGACATCCAGAACATCCTCAGGCTGCTGTCCGACGTCGGCCACATCAACATCGTGGCCGGGGACGACGTGAAGGGATCCGTCACCGTGAGGATGCGCGACGTGCCCTGGGATCTCGCCCTCTCCGTCATCCTCGAATCCAAGAGTCTCGGCAAGGTGAAGCTCGCGGACAACCTGTACCGGGTGGCCCCCAAGTCGACGCTCGAGAAAGAGCAGGAGATGAAGATCAAGGAGCTCCAGCAGAAGCAGGTGCTGAAGCCCCTGGTCACCAAGATCCTTCCGATAAGCTACGCGATGGCCTCCGACCTGTCGGACAAGGCCAAGGACCTCCTCTCGTCGCGAGGCAAGGTCACGGTGGACGAGCGTACCAACGTGCTCATCGTGCGCGACGTGGCCGAGAACCTCTCCCTGATCGAGCAGCTGATCGTGAACCTGGACACACAGACACCGCAGGTCCTCATCGAGGCCAG
>CAZGVR010000475.1:0-3157 GCA_964528945.1 uncultured Myxococcales bacterium | reverse complement strand
CATGTCGTATGGCGAGCACCGCGAGGCTGCAATGAACTACGAACTCCTGAGTGGCGTGACCCTCGACCTCTCGCCGCTGCCGAAGAAGGACGTCGGGTTCCTCCTCGGCCTGATGCAGGGCACGATGAAGGACGAGGACTACTTCGACCTGGAGCGGCGCGTGTGCGGCAAGGGCGCCTACCCCTTGGAGTTCTGCCCGCGCGTCACGCGCGAGATCCACGAATCCGTCCTCTTCAGGGTGGCCGAGGACATCGTGGACCGCGCCGGGATCAGGCAAGGAGTGCTCGCCCCGGACCCCGGTGACGAGCGCATGCCGACAGAGGACATCATGAGCGTCACGGAGGCGGCGCGGGCCATCGGAATCACGCGATCCGCCGTCATCAAGGCGGCGCATGCGGGACGCATCAAGGGCAAGAAGGTCGGGCACGCGTGGGCGCTGCTCCGCAGGAGCGTCGAGGGCTACCGCGTGGCCCAGCACCGCGTTGCCGCGGGCCGCGCCTCGCGCCGGGCGCTTCCTCTCCTCGTGGCGGCCTTGCAGGGGGACGAGGACTACCGCGCGGGCAGGTCGATCGCGCTCGACGACGCGGTGGGGCGGCTCGCGAAGAGGATCCGGCGAAAGAGGTGAGCCTGGCCTACTCTATGATGACCTCCTCGGGGCAGACCTCCCACCCTGCAAGGCACGGGAATCGAGCCCCACGAGCGCCGCGAGGATGCAGTCGCGGATGGCAGGATCGAGGTCGTAGCCGGGTATGGCGGTCACGTCCACAACGGTCCCGTCCGGGCCCACGACGATACGCGTCTCCCAGGGAACGTAGCACGCGTCGCTCGCCACATCCGCCATGGTCTCGAGCTCCGCCCTGTCGCCGCCCGCGTAGTGGATCCCCACGGGCGGCATGCAAAGCGGATCCATGCCCCGGAGGTTCTCCAGGATGGCTTGCTGGGTGAAGGCCTCCCCACGGGACGGTGACGACCGGCGAGGCTACAGTGTGGACATGCGGTTTCGAGTGGTGATAGAGCAGGACGAGGACGGCGTGTACGTTGCACGTTGCCCTGCCCTGCCCGGCTGCGTTTCACAGGGACGAACGAGGCAAGAAGCCCACGCCGCGATCCGGGACGCGGCCGCCGGACATGTCGCCAGCCTGGAGAAACATGGCGATCCGATACCTCCTCCCATCGACGAGGATGTCGTGGAGATAGCCGTTTCAACCTGATCCGGCTCCCCTTGCAAGACCCAAGATCCGACCCTGTCGCCTACTGGCAACACCCGGGCTCGAGGCATGTCGGGAACGGCTCACTGAATCCGCGAGGTTGCACCGATGATCCGCAGGAACGCGGCTGGATCGGATGTTGCTGCGCGTTGCTCGCATGAAGCCGGCAATGACCACGTCTCCCGTGCTGCGGTGCGCGCTGGTCGTCACGAGCGCATACATCGCGCTCGCCGCGTGCGGGCCCACGTACGCCCCGCCCGTGCGCTCGGGCAGCCACGGCGCGCCGGGCAGGATGCGGGCCGGCCACATGGAGGTCGCTGGCGACGTGGCTGGCCCGGTTGGCAACCCGTCCATGGGCGGACCGTCGGTCGGCATCCAGGCCTCGGACGAGTTCGAGATCCTGGCAGGCCTCGATGGATCCTACCTCGCCCCGGACTCGAGCTGGACAATGGGCTGGGCCGGCCTCGCAGTCACCGGCCGCGAGGGCCCCATCGCCATGGAGGTCGAGCTGGGCCTGGGCACCGGCGCTGGCGGCTACTACTGCGAGTACGTCGACGATTGCGGCGACAAGGCCGGCCCGTGGTGGAAGCGGCCCGCGTTCGGGGCCTTCTTCGGCGCTGGCGTGGGCGTGCGGGTCTGGTGGTTCTCCTTCTTCGGCCGCATGCGCTTCCAGGTCACGACCGCGAGGGACGTGCCCACGACCATGTGGGCCTCGGGCATCGCCGGCATCCAGCTCTCCATCCTGAAGTCGATCCACATCCACATCGGCGCGGGCCGAGGCGGCTACTGGAACGACAAGGAATCGACCACTTTCGACCTCCTGGACATGGGGCTCTCCATCTCGTTCAACGTCATCGGGCCGGGCAGGAAGGGGCTGGTGCTGGAGAGGTAGCGGCCGGCCGAGGGAGGGATCACTCATCGAGCTTGCCCACCCTTCGCCGATCCCTGCGCCCGATCCGCAAGCGCCGTCCTTGATCGGCAGGAGGACAGGACATAGACTGGATCGCATGGATCTCGGTGAATCAGGTCGCGCCGCGCTCGACGGCTTCCTAGGAGGGCTGCGCGAGTCCGCCGGAGGACGGGTCCGCTCCGTCGTTCTCTTCGGATCGCGGGCAAGGGGCGACGCACGGCCGGATTCGGACGTGGACCTGTTCCTCGTCGTGGACAGGAGGGACGAGGTCCTGCTCGACATCGTGTTCTCCCTGGCCCTGGACGCGCTGCTGGTCCACGGAATCCTGCTGTCCCCCAAGGTCTGCGCCGAACCGAAGCTCGAGGAGATGAGACGCGTGCGCGATCCGCTCCTCGGCAGGCTGGAAAGCGAAGGGAGGGAGCTTTGGAGGACGAGCTGAGATCGAGGATCGCCTCCCGCATCGACAAGGCCGAGCACAAGCTCCGTTCGGCGGAGTTGCTGCTGAACTCGGGCGAGATCAAGGACGCCATTTCGAGGGCGTACTACGCGAGCTTCCACGCGGCCCGCGCGATGCTGCTCTCGGTAGGGCTCGAGCCTCGAAGCCACGAGGGAACGATCACCCTCTTCGGCCTGCACTTCGTCAAGACGGGCCTGGTGGAACCTCGATTCGGCAAGTCCCTGAGCCGGTCGCGCGATGACAGGGAGAACGGCGATTACGCGGAAGTCACTTTCTTCGATCATCAGGACGTGCGACGGGCGATCGACGAGGCGCGTGAGATGATAGCCGAGGCGCGGCGGATCACTGGCCAGGGGGCGTGAGCGGACCACGCGGGGACTGATATCCGCGCGCGCCTCCATGTCCCTGGGTCATCATCGCTCCGCAACGCCCGCGGGCCGAGTGTAACCGGAGATCACCAGGACCTCGCCGGCCGGAACCCGACGTAGTTGCGAAGATACGTCGGATCATCGGCGAAACGCCGAGCGGCCCGCGCGTAAGTCGCGTCCCGATCCCAGCAGCCACCACGCACCTCTTTATTCG
>CAZGVR010000474.1:0-3191 GCA_964528945.1 uncultured Myxococcales bacterium | reverse complement strand
GATCCTCGATCGCGGCGCGAGTCTTGCGTCCTCGAGCAGGGCCGAGGTCCTGCGCGAGGCCGTGGTCCGCTACGTCCGGGACATGGAGCGCGAGGCAGTCAGGAAGGGGCTCGAGGAGGCCTACCACGGGCTCTCGGATCTTAACCTCGAGCTCGACAGGGAGATGGGCGCGGCCGACGCGGCCTGGCCCGATCCGGAGAAGCGGTGATGGACTTCGTGCGCGGCAGCGTGGTCAAGGTCAGGCTGGATCCGGTCGAGGGGTCGGAGCAGGGCGAGACGAGGCCCTGCGTCGTGGTCCAGAACGACGTCGCCAACCGGCTCTCCGGCACGGTCACGATCGTCCCCGTGGTCGGCCATGTCGAGAAGCTGGCCCGGTACCCCGTGTGCGTGGCCGTGGATCGGGGGATCGCCGGGCTGCGCAAGGCGAGCATCGTGAACTGCTCCCATGTCCGCACCGTGGACCGGCGGCGCATTATCCTGCCCGCGCTCGGGGTCCTGCCCAGGGACGTGCTCGAACGAGTCGACCTGGCGCTTTCCATGCACCTGGGGCTCGGCTGGTAGTGCGAAGCGTGTGGATGCGGGCAGGGCTCGAAGAATGCGATCCGGGGTTGTCTCCCGGTTTCCGGGCGCTACAGGCCTGATATGCAAGGCGGAACCAAGGAACGTCGTGCGTGGATGTCGGCCCTGTGGCTCGCCGCGCTCGTGGTCGCTGCCCTGGCCAGGCCGCCCGAGGCCAGGGCCTGAGGCATCGGCGCGCCGGTCGGTCCGACCGGATGCAACATGCCGGGCAATGCCAAGGGCGCTGGCAACCCGGGCACGTGGGGCGGGTGGCAGATCGCGCTCATGCACGGCAGGTCATGGTCCCACCTGCACTTCGGCGACGGCTCGGAGCCGGTCATGGATCACCAGATCGGCCTGGTGACCCTCGGGTACCACTTCGCGAAAGGGATCGGCCTCGGCGTGGGCCTGGGCGGCGTGCACTCGGGCACCCTCCGCGGCGACGGCATGGACCTCGAGCTCGACCCGGGCTGGCTCGTGACTGCGAGGTTCTCCTGGCAGGCGCTGGCCGAGAAGGGCGCGAGGCCCTTCGTCGTGCTCTCGGTCTCGCTCGGAGTGACGGGCAGCGGGATCGCGCGATCCGGAGGCAGCCCTGCCGGCGGGAGCGTGCTCGGAACGGACCTGAGGCTGGACCTCACGGCCGGCTACACAATAGCCCGCCGCCTCCGCCTGTACGTCTCGCCGCGCGTTTTCGGCGGGCCGATCTTCATCCTGCGCGGCGGCACGAGGAACCAGGGCCGCGACCGCTTCTTCTTCCAGGTCGGCCTGGGCGCGGCCATCCTCCTGCCTGCCGGCATCACCGTGTTCTTCGAGGGCTCGCCCGGCGGCGAGCAGGCCATCTCCGGCGGGGTCGCCCTGTCCTGGTGATCGCGGGTCGTGTATCCTCGGGCACGAGGAGGCCGACATGCGCGGACCATGGGCAGTCAGGATGCGGATAGTCTCCATCAGGGACGTGTGCCCCAACGGCCACGAGGTGGGAGAGGAGCACGTGGTCCGCGATCGCTCGCCAGGCGGGATCTGCCTGGGCTCCCTGAACGCCATCCTGCCATACCTCACGGCTCTCCGCTTCGGCGCGAGCTTCCCCTGGGAGGACGGGGAGGGCGTCGTCACGATCGGCTGCCCGGACCACGAGAACTGCGTGGTCTGGAAGCTCGAGCGGCTCGCCGAGGAAGCGTGACGCTCCTGACGGTGGAATCGGGATCCTTGCGGGGCGCCGTGGACCGATCGGGAAAGTAATGTATCCGTTTCGGGAAGTTTACCTTCCAGCCACCCCGGGAACGCCCATGGCCAGTACCCCGCTTGCAGACGCGTTCGCAGCGGGACACTTGACAGTTATGTCGAATCTGACATATACAGGTCCCTGATGATTCAGGAGGACAAGCCCCTCGTCTGGTTGCACGGCGAAGTGAAGACGCCACCGCTGTCGGAAGAGGGGCGTCTCGAGGCAGGCTTCCTGCTCCGTCGCCTCCAGCGTGGTGAGCGCCTGGCGATGCCGCACTCGCGCCCGATGCCATCGATCGGCAAGCGATGCCATGAACTGAGGATCGTCGACCCGACCGGCAACTGGCGCATCATGTACAGGATAGACAGTGACGCCGTGATAATCCTGGAGGTTTTCCGGAAGAAGACCGAGCGGACCCCTGCTGCCGTGATAGAAGCATGCAAGGCGCGTCTGCGGGAGTACGAAGATGCGTGAAGACAAGAAGAGAAGGCTGGAGGCGAAGGGCTGGAGACTCGGCTCTACGAGGGCATTCCTCGGACTCTCCAGGGAGGAAGAGGCATACATCGAGATCCGTCTCACGTTCGCCGAAGCGCTCAGGCGGCGCAGGCTCCGCAAGAAGGTTACGCAGGGCGAGCTTGCCAGGCTCGTCAAGTCGAGTCAGTCGCGCATCGCGAAGATGGAAGCAGGCGACGCAAGCGTTTCTCTCGACCTCCTGGTCCGCACGCTCCTAGCGCTCGGCACATCTCGCCGTGCGCTCGCGGCCATCCTCTCCCGCACGTCGACGTCCAGCGCTGCTTGACGTTACTATCGCAATACCCCGGCAACACCCAAGGCCCGTACCCTCCTTGCATCCTCGTTCGCCGGTTGCATCGCTGTGGCGACCCTGGCCGCGGAGGGACCTGGTCGTGCGAGGAGGGGGACTCGAACCCCCACGGGTTGCCCCACCGGCTCCTAAGGCCGGCGCGTCTACCAGTTCCGCCATCCTCGCCTGGCGCGCGAATCTAGCACAAGGCAGGCCCAGCGTCAGTCAGCTGGCCACGCTCGCAGAGCAGCCCCGAGGGCCCTTTCTCATGGGCGTGGATGCGTCCGCGGACGCGTCCGGATCCGGGTCCGCCCGGCCCTCCGGCGCGTCCGCGGCTCCGCCCGGAGGCTCACCTGCGGCGGCCGGGATCTCGATGCCGAGGAGCGCGAGCAGGAGCGAGACGATCGAGGCGCGATCCGCCCGCGTGCCTGCGGACTCGAGCGTGAAGTCGAGGATGGCGCTGCCGCCCCGATCAGGGCCAGGCGGGATTATTACGCCGGCGAGGCGGCCGTCCTCGCACAGGGCAAGGGGTGTTGCAATGCCGAGCGGCGACACGATCCCCGAGGCGGTTGCGATCCGCGGGACGGCGGAATACGGGAACGCGACCGG
>CAZGVR010000473.1:2039-3212 GCA_964528945.1 uncultured Myxococcales bacterium | reverse complement strand
GGCCGGGTCACGTAGGCCGCGATCACCGCCGGCCTGGCCGCGAGCGCGGCAGCGAGCAGCGGCCACACCTCCGAAGGCTCCCACGGCACGATGGTCACGGCTAGCCCGCGCGGGAAGTTGCCCGCGAAGAGCTGCAGGGCCTGGGGATCCGCGTGGGTCGGGCCGTCCTCGCCGGTCTCGAGGCCGGCATGGCCCATGACGATCACGAACGGGTTGGGCCGCGACCCGTCGATCTTCCCCCTCGCCTGCTCGCCGATGGCGTGGCAGCGGGCTGCGATGTGCTCGAGCGGCGCGATGAAGGCCGCGTAGGACGAGGCCACGCCCACGTGCGCGCCGTGGGCGGACATGCCGGCCATGATGCCGCCCATCGCGTCCTCGCAGATGCCGCCCGCGGACAGGAGCCTCGCGTCCGGGTTCTCCCGTGCCCTCAGGAATCCGGCAGGGAATCCCCGGGCGAGGGCCGAAAGCGAGGTCGAGTCCAGGAGATCCGCGGACGCGCCCATGACGGCTCCCCGGGATTCACGGTTCAGGTGGCCCAGGCAGGCTCCGAGCTGGCCTCGCAGGGTGGTGCGGCAGCCCGGGGAGAGATCGAGCGGCTCGGGCGTCCCGGGCGTTACCGCCTTCCACAGCAGGCACAGGTCTGGCGCTCCGTCGCGAGGTCGCCTGCAGCGACGCTCCAGATCCTGGGCTGCGCCCGCAACCAGCGCGGCCAGGGCGTCCGCGGTTTCGCGATCCCTCTCGAGCGCGGAACGCACGGTCTCGAGGTGCGCCCAGTAGGTGGCCTCGATCGCCTCCTCGGACGTGCCCCCGCCATGGCCGGGGAAGGCGACGCCGTGGGCCCGGCCGAACGGCTCGATCGCCCTCGAGAAGCCCTCGCTCATGAAGGCGTGTCCAGCGCCGTGGCTCCTGCGGCCCTCGATCCCGTATTGCCAGCCCTTGATCGTGCGATACACCACGCACGTTGGCTGGTCGTTGGGCGGCCTGCGCGCGAGATCCTGGGCGAGCGCGATCGCGGCGAGATCGAACCCATCGGGGACCGCGATCACGTTGAAGTCGTGCAGGCTCGCGAGCTCGGCCGGATCCCACTGGACGTAGTCCCCTGGAGCGGCTCCCTCGCCGCAGCAGGCGTCCGAGTCGATGGTGGACTGGTTCCAGTCCACGTGCAGGACGAGG
>CAZGVR010000473.1:0-2029 GCA_964528945.1 uncultured Myxococcales bacterium | reverse complement strand
CTCCGAGCTGGTCTCGCAGGGTGGTGCCGCAGCCCGGGCAGAGTTCGAGCGGCTCGGGCGTCCCGGGCGTTACCGCCTTCCACAGCAGGCGTCCGAGTCGATGGTGGACTGGTTCCAGTCCACGTGCAGGACGAGGTTCCCGAGCCGCGTCGAGGACGCAGCAGCCATCGCCTCGGAGACGCGGCCGGGCGTGAGGCCGCCCTCCCCCTCGATCGCGTTCACGACCGGCGCCGCGTCCGGCCCGTACATGTCCATGGCCGCCACCGCCCATCCCACGGACTCGGCCAGGCCCACGCCCGAGGGTCCGGTCGCGACCGGGACGAACGGCGTCGAGGGCGTGGGGTGGCCGTCGAGCGCCTTCGCGCCCAGCCTGGCCGCGAGCGGCGCAGGGCTCGCGGGGTTCCTGCGGAAGCCCAGGAGGTCCTCGATCCTGAGCCTCAGCGACGCGTCCCCCGGGAGCAGATCCGGCCTTGCGATGCGCACGACCTCGTCCCTCAGCGCCAGCATGGAATAGAGGCCGAGCGCCTTGTGGCCGGCCGCCGGCACGAGCACGTCCTGGTCGCGGCGCAATGGGTCGCGGACGTCCTGCGCCATCCCGCCGAACAGGAGGCCGGCCATGATCCGGCCCGCGCTGATGGATCCGCCCGGATGCCCGGACGTCGGCGCGAAGTTGTACACGATCGCGACCAGGGTCCTGAACGCGAGGTCGAGCCGCTCCAGCGCGGCCCCGGTCCGGGCGTCCAGCGCGCGCGCCGCCTCCGGACCTGTGATTATGTCATAGTAAACACCGCGCCTCTCCCTCCAGGGCGCCCTGCCCGGCATCCAGCCTGCTCCGCTTCCGGTCATGTCACCCGCCTGCTCCGTGCATTATCCGCGGGCAGGGCCGCCGCGTCAAAGCGGACCGTACTTTATGACCCGGTGCCTTGACAGCACGTACCCCGTGGTTACATTCCTACCAGGCCTGAAGAAGCGGGCAATACCGCGAAAAGGTTGGTTAAACAGACGGGCCCCCATGGCCCGACGGAGGTGTACCATGCCGTACTACAGATGGCCATACGGAACGCTGTTCGACGACCTCGCGAGGCTCCAGCAGGAGACGAGGTCGTTCCTCGACGGCGGGTCCCCGCTCCTCGACGGGGGAGTGTACCCGGCTGTGAACATCTACCAGGACGAGGAGGGCTTCATGGTCCGCGCCGAGATCCCGGGAGTGGACAAGGACTCGCTGGAGATCACGGCCAAGGGCGACCAGCTCACGCTGCGCGGCGAGCGCAGGATAACGCCCGCGGACTCCTGCTCCTGCTACCATCGACGCGAGCGTGATGGAGGGAAGTTCAGGCGGGTCGTGACCCTGCCAGAGCACGTGGACTCCTCCAAGGTCGCCGCCTCCTATCGCGACGGCGTCCTGGAGATCATGCTCCCGAGGGCCGAGGAGGCCAAGTCCCGCAAGATCGCGATCCAGTGACCGGGCCGCTTCGGCCCGAAAGGAGGAAGAACATGTCGAACCACGACAGGGAAGAGAAGGGAAGGGACCTGAAGGTCCGCGAGAAGAAGGAGCTAACCACCGAGACCGGCACCAGATCCGGCCTCTACTTCGAGCCGGACGTGGACATCTTCGAGGACGACGGCGCGCTCACCCTGGTCGCGGACGTGCCGGGCGCGTCCGAGAAGAGCGTCCACATCGACCTCAGGGAGAACGTGCTCACCATCACCGCCGACGTGGAGCAGGTGGACAAGAGGTGGCAGCCGGTCCACGGCGAGTACAGGGTGGGCCACTACACGAGGAGGTTCCAGCTGGGGCACAAGATCGACCAGGAAGCGATCGCCGCGAAGCTCGATCGCGGCGTGCTCACGCTCACCATGCCCAAGGTGAAGAGCGCCCAGCCGCGCAGGATCGAGATCCGCACGGCCTAGCCTGCCCGCTTCCGGTCGCGGGCCGATCGGCCGTGGCTGCCTTGCCACGGACCTGCTAATCTCCGGTTCCATGATGCCGCCGGTGCTCGCCGTTTCCGGATGGAGCGGGGCTGGCAAG
>CAZGVR010000472.1:0-3235 GCA_964528945.1 uncultured Myxococcales bacterium | reverse complement strand
CGGGTTCCAGTCGAACCTGAACGAGATGGCCTCGCCCTGGGTCGGCATGAACCTCCTCTCGCTCGATCCGGAGACCGTGGTCGTCGACGAACGGCAGTCCGCCCTCATCGAGCTGCTCGAGGGGCAGGGGTTCACCGTGGTGCCGGTCCGCATGCGGCACATCTACACGCAGGGCGGCGGGATCCACTGCGCGACCTTGGACACGGTCCGCGACAGCAAGCTGGAGGACTATTCCTCCTGATGTTCGCCCACGGGCTCATGTTCCATCGCTTTCGTGGCGACGGGGAGCCGGCCGCGTGGCAGGGAGCGCTCAGCGCCGCGGAGTTCGAGGACGTCCTCCTGCGAGCCGGGATCGGCAATATCCTGAGCCCCGGAGAGTGGATCGAGCGGTCCCGTCGAGGGGCGCTGCAGCCGACCGACCGGTGCGTCACGCTGGACGACGGGCTCAGGTGCCAGATCGAAGTGGCGCTACCGGTGCTCGCACGGCTCGGGATCCGGGCGTTCTGGTTCGTCTACACGTCGGTATGGGACGGGGTGCCCGTCAAGAGCGAGATCTACAGCTATGTCGCGGGGCAGACCGGCGGGATGGAGCGGCTGATCCGGCTCTTCCTGCAGGGTTGCCCGCCGTCGACCCTGGCGCGACTGGAATCGAACGAGTTCCTTGAGTACGCCAAGGCGATGCGCGAGGTGGCCCCGTTCTACTCTGCCGAGGACCTCCAGTACAGGTTCCTCCGGAACCGGCCGGACGGCAGGCAGGAGTTCGAGGAAACCATGGACCGCGTCCTCTGCGCGCTGGGATCCTCGGTCGACGAGGTGTCGTCGAGGCTCTGGCTGACCCGGGAGGACGGGAAGGCTCTGGTGGAGGACGGACACCTCGTGGGCCTCCACTCGCACGATCATCCATACGACTTGGCACGCCTGACCATCGAGGAGCAGGAGCGGCAGTACCGGCAGAACTTCGACCGGATCGTCGGCGCCACCGGAGTGGAGCCGGCCGCGGTCGCCCACCCGCTGAACTCCTACCGGGACGAGACGCTGGCGATCCTCGAGCGCATGGGCATCTCCTGTGGCTTCCGGGCGAACATGGTGCCTCCCAGGGGCAAGTGCATCAATCCCGGTCCCCTGGAGTGGGCCAGGGTAGACTCGAAGAACCTGGTCGAGGCCAGCCGAACTGCGCGCGCGTAGAAGGGAGAGCGGATGAAGACGGACAGGGTTCGCCGGGTGGAGCAGGCGACGCTCCGGACGTTCCAGGAGGAGATCCCGTCGATCTACTTCTCCGACAAGACGGAGAAGGAGTTCCAGGAATACTCCGCCAACGCGGCCCACACCTACCGCGACCACTTCAAGTTCCCGCCGAACATGTTCCAGGGAGCCGACCTGATCGACTTCGGCGCAGGCACCGGGGAGAACACCGTCTCGCTCGCGAGGTGGGGCGCCCGTTGCACCCTCGTCGAGATGAACGACAAGGCGCTCGAGATCGCGAAGCGCGTGTTCGAGCGCTACGCCCAGGGCGGACGGCACTCGTTCGTGCGGGCCTCGATCTTCGACTACGAGTCCCCGCTCAGGTACGACATCGTCCATTGCCGGGGCGTCCTGAGCCATACCGCGGACAAAGAAGGCGCCTTCAGGAAGATCGCCGGGTTCCTGAAGCCCGGTGGCTTCCTGATCTTCGGTGACCCGAACAAGGCCGGCGGCTTCCAGAACATGCTCCAGCGCTACGCGGTCTATCGATTCGCGAAGACCCCTGACGAGATGGTCGAGGTCAGCGAGAAGCTCTTCAAAGAAGACATCGATCGCAGCGTGTCCTTCATTCCCCGCACCCGCCGGTCGATCATCTTCGACCGCTGGGTGATCCAGAGCCAGGACGATCCCTCGGTGGAAGAGGTCATGGGGTGGATCGTCGGGAGCGGGATGCGCCTGTACTCCGCCTATCCCCCCTTCATGCTCCCGATCCTGGGCGACTCGGTGCACCACCGACCGAAGTTCGACGCCTCGTCGTTGCCGGGCTTCGCCACGATCGCGGAGACCGTGTGGCTCCTCCAGAGGGGAGGCGACCGGGAAAACGTCCAGGCCCTGGACGAACCGTTCGCCCAGTACGCCAGGAGCTTCGCAGCCTTGACGACCTACGTGGCGAACTTCAACTCGCGCTCGACGCTCGAGAAGGATCGCTTCAAGGCGTTGGCGGATGCAGCCTCCGGCGCGTTGCAGAAGCTGCAACTGCTGGCGCCGATGAAGGCCAGGTTCAAGGGCCTGTTGCACGAGGCGAAGCAGTTCGTCCGGCTGGTGGACGCGGGATCCTTCGAGAAGGTGCGGGCGCACACCCTCTCCTGCGAGCATCTCTTCAAAGGCGCTTGCGGGGTTCGGCACGCGGACTTCATCGCCTACAAGCCCGAGTAGGGGCTGGAACACGAGCCAGGCTGGCGCCCGGGGAGACCTGCCCATGACGCTGTCGTTCTCGGAGTCCGAGCGGGCGGCGATGGGACTCCTGGCTGCCTTCGACGAGATCCGGTATCGAGAGGTGCCGGTGGCTCGCCTGCTCTGCAACCCGGTACGGGCTGCCCTCTACGGAGGGTGGACTCCCGAGGTCTCGCGTTCGAGGAGCCTCCTCCAGATGTGGCCCGGAAGGCTCTTCCTGCGGCTCCGGAGCCGGTTCATCCGCGAGGCGCTCTCGGCCTGGGGGAGGCGCGGCGTCGTGCTGGCGTCCGCGAGCACGCGGGGGGTGCTCGATCGCGTGCTGCCGCGTGTGCGGGTGCCGTACCGCCATCTCTCGGGCATCGGCCATCGCGAAGAAGGGATCCTCCGCCTGACCCATCTCGTCCCGGGCCGCCTCAGGTCAGGCGTGCAGCGATCCATGGGGCGGCTCTACCCGACCGTGCTCGCGTCCCGACCGGAGCTCGCAGGGCGGCTCCCGTCCGATCCCGGCTGGTTCACCCAGCTCGTCGCGGAGGCGATGGACCTCATCGACGCCAGCCAGGTGTTCTGGGAGGGCACCGGCTGCCCGGGGGGCGTGTGCATGACGCATACGCCGGTCGATTGCCAGGCGCTGGCGGTCGAGGGCACGCGGCACGGAAGGACGGTCCTGGCGGTCGAGCACGGGTACCTCTACTACGGCGGTCTGTGGCTCCAGGACGCCTTCTCGTTGATCACGGTGTGGGACCAGTGGAACGCGAACGTCCTGCGGCGGAGCATGCCGGGCGTCCAGCCGATCCTGGTAGTGGGCCACCACGGACTACCC
>CAZGVR010000471.1:0-3253 GCA_964528945.1 uncultured Myxococcales bacterium | reverse complement strand
CAGGAGCCACCATATCTGGTATTTCACCCCTTGACATGCCACCACTGACTGGGGTAGGAAGACTGCTCTGACCTGAGGGGCAGGACAAGACGAGCAAGGGGCATTCTGATCAGTCTGCGTGGTCATCCTCGAGGGAGACCGGTGGCGCGGGCGTGGGAGGTGACATCATGGCAGCCAGCAGATCTTCGCACGGACCAAAGTCGAGGCAGTCGTCGCCGGGTGACGGACGGAGGAGCTCCGGAAGGGGGCTCCGGTTCAGCCACTACATGTCGCGGCCAGGCGTGGATCCGCTCGACGAGGTCGCGTGGGAGAAGCGCGAGGCTTCCATCACGAGCACCAAGGGAGACTCCATCTTCAAGCAGGAGGGAATAGAGGCGCCGTCCTCCTGGTCGCAGACCGCGGTCAACGTGGTCGCCTCCAAGTACTTCCGCGGCCCGGACAAGGACGGGCGCCGCGAGAACTCGGTGAGGGCCGTGATCGAGCGCGTGGTCGGGACGATCACCGAGTGGGGACGCAAGGACGGGGTCTTCGCCACGGACAGGGACGCCGAGACCTTCGAGGCCGAGCTCGAGGCCATCGTGGTCGGGCAGATGGCCACGTTCAACAGCCCGGTGTGGTTCAACGTGGGCATAGACCCGCACCCCCAGGCCTCGGCGTGCTTCATCAACCAGGTCGAGGACACGATGGACTCGATCATGGACCTGGCGGCGATAGAGGCCAACCTCTTCAAGGGCGGGAGCGGCACGGGCACGAACTTCTCGTCCATCCGGTCGAGCAAGGAGCCGCTGTCGGGCGGCGGCCGCGCGAGCGGCCCGGTCTCCTTCATGCGCGGCTTCGACTCGTTCGCCGGCGTGATCAAGAGCGGCGGGAAGACCCGGCGCGCGGCCAAGATGGTCATCCTCAACATCGACCACCCGGACATACTCGAGTTCATCCGCACCAAGGCGTCCGAGGAGCAGAAGGCCTGGAAGCTCATCGACTCGGGGTACGACGGGAGCCTGAACGGGGAGGCCTACTCGTCCGTGTTCTTCCAGACCGCCAACAACTCGGTGCGCGTGACCGACGAGTTCATGCAGGCCGTTGCCGACGACGCCGACTGGTCCACGAGATCGGTCACGACCGGCGAGACCATGGACACGTACAAGGCCCGCGAGCTGTTCTCCGAGATCGCGAGCGCCGCCCACATCTGCGGCGACCCGGGGCTGCAGTTCGACACCACCATCAACCGCTGGCACACGTGCCCCGCGGACGGGCGGATCGAGGCGTCGAACCCGTGCTCGGAGTTCATGTTCCTCAACAACACGTCCTGCAACCTCGCCTCCCTCAACCTGATGCGCTTCATGAACGAGGACGGGACCTTCGACACTGAGACGTTCCGCCACGTGGTGGACGCGGTGATCACGGCCCAGGAGATCATCGTGGACAACGCCCGGTACCCCACGAGGCGGATCACGGAGATGAGCCGCACCTTCCGGCCGCTCGGGATAGGGTACGCCAACCTGGGCGCGCTGCTCATGGCGCAGGGCCTGCCCTACGACGGCGACGAGGGGAGGAGCTATGCCGCGGCAGTCACCTCGCTGCTCACGGGCGAGGCGTACGCCCAGTCGGCCCGGCTCGCCCGGAGCCTGGGGCCGTACGAGGCGTACGAGCGGAACCGCGAGCCAATGCTGCGCGTGATGGACATGCACGTGCAGGCGAACCGCGACCTCGAGGGGAGAGGCGGGCCGCGCGAGGTCCTGGAGGCTGCGCGCGAGGCGTGGGACGAGGCGCGATCCGCGGGCGAACAGTACGGCTACAGGAACTCGCAGGTGAGCGTGCTCGCGCCCACCGGGACCATCGCCTTCATGATGGACTGCGACACGACCGGCATCGAGCCGGACATCGCGCTAATCAAGCACAAGAAGCTGGTGGGCGGCGGGTCCATGCGCATCGTGAACCAGACCGTGCCGCTCGCGCTGAAGAGGCTGGGCTACACGACCGAGGCCGTGTCCGAGATCACCAGGCACATCGACCGGCTCAACACCATCGAGGGCTGCTCGTCGCTGGATCCCAAGCACCTGCCGATCTTCGACTGCGCGCTCAAGGCGCCGGGCGGCGAGCGCTGCATCGGCCCCATGGGCCACGTAAAGATGATGGCCGCGGTCCAGCCGTTCGTCTCGGGCGCCATCTCCAAGACCGTGAACCTCCCGCACGAGACGACCCCGCGCCAGATCGAGGACATCTTCCAGAGCGCCTGGAAGTCGGGCCTCAAGGCGCTCGCGGTGTACCGGGACGGGTCGAAGAGGACCCAGCCGCTGGACACCGGCACCAGGGAGGCGCGCAAGGAGAAGGAGAAGCTGGTCGCGAGGCGGCCCTACAGGCGGCGGCTGCCCGACGAGCGCCAGGCCATCACGCACAAGTTCTCCGTGGGCGGCCACCAGGGTTACCTGACGGTCGGGCTCTACCCGAACGGCGATCCGGGCGAGATCTTCATCAAGATGGCCAAGGAGGGATCCACGATCTCCGGGCTCATGGACGCGTTCGCGCTCGCGATCAGCATGACGCTCCAGTACGGGGTCCCGCTGTCAGTGCTCGTGGAGAAGTTCACGCACTCGCGCTTCGAGCCGGCCGGCTACACGAACAACCCCGAGATCCCGTTCGCGAAGAGCCTCATGGACTACATCTTCCAGTGGATGTCCCACAAGTTCCTCGTGAGCCGCATCTCCGGGGAGGCGTCGGGCGATCACGAGGTCTCGATCGAGTTCCAGGCGTTCGAGGAGGCGCCGTCCGACCCGGACCAGCTCCCGCTCTTCGACGCGCAGGCCGACGCCCCGCCCTGCTCCGAGTGCGGCGCGATCATGACGAGGAACGGCGCCTGCTACAAGTGCGAGAACTGCGGATCGACCTCGGGCTGCTCGTGAAGCCGGGCATCCACAAGGTGTTGCCGGTGGAATCCAAGGTGGCTTCCGGCATACTCCTGGAGCCTTAGAAGTCGCAGTAGTGGATACGCGTGAAGTAGAGCTCCTCGTTACCGTCGCGGTCGTCGACCCACAGGACGCCATACTCGCTTCCCGTCCACTCGATGACCGACATGTCTGATGTGTATTCGTCTTCGGGCAATTCAACAGTTCCGGTCTCTGCCAGGTCCCAGCTTGCGGGGTCCTGCATCACGGTAGAAACGCGGATCTGCGATGGCTGTTCCACATAGGGACCCGGGTACACGGCATACGTGATACCGAACTCGCTGCCTGACCAAGCCAGGGAAGGATGAACC
>CAZGVR010000470.1:0-3262 GCA_964528945.1 uncultured Myxococcales bacterium | reverse complement strand
GGCCAGGCCGTGTACGACCCGGGGCCGCGGCAGCCGCTGCCGCAGCCGGCCGCGTACCCGCAGGCGGCGCCGCAGCCCGTGGCGTACCCTCAGGCGGCGCCGCGGCCGGTCGTATTCCAGCAACCGGCGGCGCAACCGGTCGCGTACCAGCAGCCGGCCGCGCAGCCGCCGATCTACGTGGCGCAGCAGCCGGCCGCGCCCGTGGTCGTGCAGCCTGCGTCACCGGCCCCGGCGCAGCCAGCGGCCTCCGCGCCAGTGCAGCCCGCACCGGCCGCATACGGCCAGCCCGCGGGGGCGGCGCCCTTCCCTGCCCCGGTCAAGAAGGATGAGACCCTTTCCATGGTCGCCCTGGGGCTCGCGGCAGGCGCATGGGTGCTGCAGTTCCACATCCTCATGTCCATCCCGGCCATCATCGTGGGCTTCATGGCCAGGAAGAAGATCAAGGCCGATCCGGAGAAGTACGGCGGCGACGGCCTGGCCAAGATCGGCATCATATTGGGGTTCGTGAACGTGGGGCTGTGGCTCCTCGGCATGGTCGTCGGCCTGATCATGGTCGTCGTGATGCTCATCGCAAACGCCTGACCCGGCCTGGCCCCTCACCTGTCTCGAACGCCTGACCCGGCCTCACCCTTCCCCGCACGCGAGCGACCAGCCGATCCCTCGCTTCCCAGGTCACGAGCGCCCCGACACCTCACCCTTCACATCGCCCTTCCCAGGCACGCGGCCGTCGATCGCGGCCACCGTGAGGAACGTGGCGAGGCAGACCGGCCACTCCAGGAACACCAGGTGCGGCACCACGCGGACCAGGGGAAGCAGCGTCCAGGCGAGCCAGAGGACAAGCGAGGCGTGTCGCGATCAGCTCCGAGCGCTCGTCCATCTACCCGGCAGGCACCAGGCCGGGGAGCCGGCCGGGCCGGGCCCGGGCAGGGATTCCTGGAACCCGCGAACCCGCAGTCGATGACGGGCATGGGTGTCGAGGGGGGGGTGGAAAGTAAAGTTCCCGATCCGGATACATTACCTTCCATGGCCGGGGAAGCCCGCCCTGGGCCGGCCTCGGTCCGCAGGCCACAACCCGATGTCATCGAAGGTTTGATTGGGGCAATGGTTGGAAGGAACGAGGTTGACACGGTGCGTGACGGGACTCAAAGGGGAGGGTAGTCCTGGGTCGAAGCAACGGGAGGACATCTAACATGTCGACGAAGTTCGCATCCGAGTCCGGCGGGCTGCCTGCGGCAAAGGCCGTGGACCTGCCAGGGATGGTGGCGTACCAGGAGGGGTCGATCGTGAGCCGCATCCTGGCCCAGCGCAACGGCGGCACGGTCACGCTTTTCGCGTTCGACAAGGGCCAGTCGCTGTCCGAGCACACCGCGCCCTTCGACGCGATCGTCCAGATCCTGGACGGCGAGGCAGAGCTGATCGTGGACGGCGAGAAGATCCCGGCGGCCGCGGGCAAGACCGTGCTCATGCCCGCGAACATCCCGCACGCGGTGAACGCGCACGGGCGGTTCAAGATGCTGCTCGTCATGGTGCGCGAGGTCACGGCCGCAAGGTGACCTCCTCGCTGGGCTGCGGCCGGCCGCTAGGTGGCCTCGAACTCGATCCTCGTGTACCGCACGCCGATCGAGCCGCCCACGGCCTCGATGGCGAGCGTTCCGCAGGTCTCGGCGTGGGACAGTCCCTGGGGGACGTGCAGGCCGGTCGCGTCGAGGGTCATGCCCGTGACGCTGACCGGCGCGCAGTCCCTGCACCTGGACAGGTCCAGGTCGAGCCCGCCGCCCAGCTCGAGGTCGATCTGGGTGTCGTGGCTCTGGATCGTGCCCGTGTGGGTGATCAGGCCGTCGATCCTGCCCATGTGCGACCTCACGACCAGCGAGCCCAGCGAGCGGCGCGGGAGGCATATGTCGGCCGGGAAGTCGGAGGCGGCGATCATCAGCTCGCCCTCCCTGATGTCGGCGTAGGGCGGCGGGTTGCCGCTGATCAGCACCTGCCCGGACAGGGTGGTCCTGAAGGTGAGGGCCCCTCCGCCCGTCCTGAGCACGCTCAGCGCGGTCGCGCCGTCCACGTCGAACCCGCGGTACACCTTGGCCTGGGCCCTGGAAGGCAGCACGAACTGGCCCGTGGACACCAGGTCCTCGGGACTCCCCAACTGCGGCGACGTGACCAGCTCGCGGTCGTACCTCTCCCCATCGCCTGGCCTCGAGAGGATCTGGTACGCGCACATGATCTCCCTGAGCGAGTCGGAGCTGGCCTGGCTGGAGTCGCCGGGCGCCTCGAGGCCCAGTTCCTTGACCCTGGCCCAGCACGCCTGCTCGATCTCCGCCTGGGAGGCGGTGCAGTCGAGCCCGAGCACCTCGTAGTAGGTCTTCATGAAGCTCCCCTCGCGGGTCTTGGTCCCGGACCTCCACGTCCGGACTGAACAGTATACGACTGCCGGCCCGTTCGCCAACCGGCGATACGCCGGCGCGCGAGGTTGCCAGCCGAGGCCTCCGACTGTACTCTGGGTGCCACCCTTGGAAAGAGGCCAGCGATGAGCATCTCGATCGAAAGGACCCGGGGGGTAGCGGCCGGGAGCGCCGAGGCGGAAGACAAGGCCAGCCCGCGCGAGTTCGACACGGACCTGCCAGTCGCGCTGTTCAGGAAGATCCCGGGCCGGTTCGACCTCCTGACCGCCATGAACGAGGCCGCAGCGCGCATCTTCGGGTACGGGTCCCTCGCCGAGATGGGAGGGCGCAGGACCGCCGATCTGTTCGTGGACGCCGACGGGGCCACCGCCTTCCTCGGGCGGCTGCCGGCGGACGGCTCCGCGCCCGAGCGCGAGATGCAGCTCAGGAGGAAGGACGGGACGATCCTCTGGGGCAACGTGACCGCGAGGGCAGTGCCAGGCAGGCTGGGGCGCATCGAGCGTATCGAGATCATCGTCGAGGACATCTCCGACAGGAGGCAGGCCGAGGAGGCGACCCAGACCAGGATCGGCCTCGAGGTGCTGATGAACACGATCTCCTCCAGCCTCGTGGACCTGACCCGCGAGGACTTCGACGTCACGATCGAGTACTCGCTGGAGGCGATCGCCAAGAACATGGGCATGGACTGGGCCCGCGTCGCCATGTTCACGGACGACGGCCGGACCATCAGGACGACGCACTCGTGGTTCCGGGAGGGGCTCGAGGGCATCAGATCGGCGCTCAGGAAGGTGCCGTTGGCGGACGTCCCGTGGCTCGCGAGGCGCATACTGTCGCACAGGGAGGTCGTGATCCCCCGGGTG
>CAZGVR010000469.1:0-3278 GCA_964528945.1 uncultured Myxococcales bacterium | reverse complement strand
GAGCTTGATCCGGTTCGTCGCGTCCTGTTGGAACTCGGGGGCCTGGTAGTCCTTGCAGAACTGCGCGACCTCGGCATCGAACTCCTTCAGGTTGGCCGCGTCGTCCAGGATCTCGGAGACCATCCTGCCGCGGGCCGCGCCAAGCCTCAGCTTGTCGACGTAGGTCTCGAACCTCTGGTACAGGTCCTCGCCCAGCAGCCCCTTCAGGAGATCCACGTCGGCCGCGAGCTCGCGGATCCGGTCCTGGGACTTGACGTCGACCGAGCCGGTGCCGGCGGTCATGGCGAACCTGGAGGCGACCCGGACCGTGAAGGCGTCGTCCAGGTAGCCTATGTCGTCGATGCCGTCCGGGATGAGATCCAGCGACTTGAACAGGTAGTTGATGCCGCCGGCAGCCGCCTCCCTCGAGGACCGCGGCGCGGAGCCGTTCTTCACGACTTCCATGAGGGCCGTGATGTCGCTGGCCAGCGAGCCAATCCACGCTCCGAAGCTCTCGAGGCACTGCTTCTTGATCTCGTCGGATGCCATCTCACACCTCTTGTGAAGGGCGGCACGGAGCACCCGCGCCGTCCGGCTATATACCGCAATTCAGGGGTCGAGTACAGGGTTCAGGGAGCAACCTCGCCGCCATCGGGATCGTCAGGGGCGTCACCGGGCTCGATGGAGTCGGGAACGTCCGTGGGCTCGGGCAGATCCGGCGGAGCGTCCGGATCCGGAGCGGTGTCCGGCGCGGTGTCCGGCGCGTCGGGATCCGTGGACACGTCGACGGCGTCTTCCGGGGCATCCGGCGCGTCCGGGGCCGTGTCGATCACCTCGGTCCCGCCCTCGTCCGGATCCGGATCCGGAAGGGACATGGTGCAGGCCTCCTGCTCGGCATCCGCGCACCTCAGGAAGAGCCCTACCACTCCCGAAGGAGTCCCCTCGTACGGAAGCTCGAGATCGGGATACCGGGTCCCCACGGCGATCGTCCGCAGACCGGACCCGTGGACCGAATCGTCGTACTCGTACCTGGCCGTCAGGTGGAAGGTGCCGGACTGCTCCACGTGCGTGAGGGGGAACTCGATCGTGAACGTGTTGGGATAACGGTCCCTGTTGGCGAGGGCCTCTGCCTGCATCCAGGCCCCGTCCATGACGATCTCGAAGGCCCCGTCCTCCGTGACCGAGTAGGTCACGGCCCCGTCGGCCCAGGACCCCGACCGGTCTCCCGAGAAGGCGGTGCCGCCCACGGGCTCCAGCCTCACGACCCCGCGCGTGTAGTAGAAGAGGTTGATGTTGCTCGAATCGAGCCGGATGAGCAGCACCTGCGTGGCCTTGCAGCCGCCGGCCACGAGGACCGCAGCGATCGGAAGGAAGACGATCCAGGAGGCCGGGCGGCGCCTCACCGCTCGCACGCTCGATCCAGGCATGACGTTCACTCCGGGTCTCCGATCCTCTAAAAGGGCGGCATGGGAACCCCATCGGGCTCCGCGGGCCGCGCACCGAAATATATGCCCACCCCGGCACCGGCCACGACGACCGAGCCGACGATCGTCCAGAACCACCACTTCCTGAGCAGCGGAGGGACCACGACGTCCTTATTCGCGCCGCTCGCGAGGAGCACGTCGTGCCTCACCGAGCCGTCGGCCGGGATGTCCACCTCGGCCGAGTACGTGAAGAACCCGTCCTTCTTCACCGTGAGGTCGTGGGTGCCCACGGTCAGGCCCGAGATGGAGGCGAGCGGCGTCACGCCCAGCTCCTCGCCGTCCAGGAGGACCACGGCCCCGATCTCGCTGACCGGCAGGAGCAGGCTCGCCTTGCTGGGCACCTCCTTGGCCTTCTTGGCCTTCTCCGGCTCGACCGGATCCGTTTCCTCGGCCGATCCTGACGGTGCACCCGACTCCTCGTCTCCTGCCGAAGCCTGCCCTTCCCCTTCATCCTCCCCGGCGGCCGGCTCGGCGTCGGCTGCACCGGAGGGGCCGGAGGCCAGGAACAGTGCCATCGCGAATGTCGAGCCGATTGACATGGGCTTCTTCATGGCCGGCGCCCCGTGGTGTAATATCGACACTGACGATGTCGAGTTCCCGCGATTATAGCCTCACCGTGCCAGCAGCGCCAGACTCGTGGAGGGCGTCCCTCGTCGCGTGCGCCGCGCTGGCCTCCATCGCCTGCGGCACCGCCCTCCGATCCGGGGCCGGGCACGCGCCGACCGCTGCAACGGGCGCCGACCAGCCAAGGGCGGTCTCCCCGTGGGCCGCCGCATCCTTCCTCGAGGGAGAGATGGCCCTCGCGGCCCACGACCCGGCGGCCGCAATCCAGGCCTTCTCGCTCGCGCTCGCCAGCGAGCCCGGAGAGCCTCTCATCTCCGTGCGTCTGGCCGCCTCGCACCTCGCGGCCGGCGACCCGAAGCGCGCGGAAGGAATCCTCGGCATGGTCCTCGCGGCGGATCCGGACTACGAGCCGGCGCTCGTGCTCATGGGCGACGTGGCGCTGGGCTCCGGAGCGGTGGACGAGGCCGTGGCGTGGTACGTTGCCGCCACCGAGGTGGAGCCCATGGCGCCCGATGCCTACATGAGGCTGATCGACCTGTACTCGTCCTCCGGCGATCTGGAATCGGCCCTGGGCCACGCCCGCGCCCTGGCAGCGAACGACCCCGGGAACGCGGAGGCCCTCCTGGCCGCTGCCGGACTGTGTCTCGAGCTGGGGCTCGTGGAAGAGGCCTACGGCCACATGGCGGCGCACCTTGCGGTACAGCCGCTCGACCCCCAGGCCCAGGATCGCTACGGCTCGGTGCCCGGGCTGGCCGCGCATCTCGTCGAGCAGGGCGAGACGGATCGCGCGGTGTTCCTGTACCGGACGTACCTGGCCATGTTCCCGGGGGATCCGGACGCCCTCGAGGGGCTGGCCCGCGCCCTGGTCGCCGCCGGGGACACGTGGGCCGCGCGGGAGATCATCCGGATGATGCCCGAGCCGGATGACCCGCCCACGAACGGCGAGAAGCTTCTAGAGGCCGACCTCCTCCTCGAGGCCGGCGCCCCGGATCTAGCCCTCGACAGCCTGGCCTCGGCCTTCGGAACGCTCGAGGGCCCGCTGCCCGGATCCGTGAGGAGCGTATGGGTGCAGGCCCTTGCGAGGACCCACTCGTTCGCAGAGGCGAGCGCCGGCCTCGAGCGGTTCGAGCCGATCGAGGGTGCATTCCGCGCAACGGCGACCGCGGTCCTCGCGTACGAGATGACCGCTTCCGGCATGTTTCCCTCGGCATGGGCGGTCCTGGCGGCTCCCGGCACCGACCTCGAGGCCTG
>CAZGVR010000468.1:0-3281 GCA_964528945.1 uncultured Myxococcales bacterium | reverse complement strand
GATGGTGGCTGGCATGTGCACGCTCCACGGCAAGGACGTGCCGGTCGAGGATCTCCGCAAGGCCCAGGACAAGCTCCGCAACGAGTACGAGTCCGTGATCAAGTCCGTGCTGGGCGCCCCGCCCGAGACCGTGAACGAGGCCATGGCCTACCAGGGCCACGCCACGAACCGGTTCCTCGCCCTCCTCAAGCACTTCCAGGCCCCGTGGCACTCGATCCAGGGCGACTGGAGCGAGCTGGCGACCAGGCTCGCGGCCGGGGAGCCGGGCGGCGTGCGAGAGGGCTTCAGCCTCATGCAGAAGACGATCCTCGACACGGTGGGAAAGCTCATCAACCTGCCGGCCTTCGGCATGTCCCGCGAGCACGAGGAGAGGCTCCGGTCCACCATCGACGCGTACCTGCAGTTCCAGGCGATCCTGCCGGTCTACTACTCCACGTTCCAGGGGGCGAGCCGGGAGGCGTACGAGAAGCTGCTCGCCGAGTCCAAGAACTTCTCGGCGGACGCGGGCCCGGACGGCTTCAAGAAGTTCTACAGGGCCTGGGTCACCATCCACGAGGACACCTTCTTCGAGCTCTTCAGGAAGCGCGAGTTCGCGGACCTCATGAACAAGGTCGTGGACCGCGGCCTCAACCTGAGGATGCGGCTGAACGAGCTCGCCTCGCAGACGCTCCGGGTCTGGAACATACCGACCCGCGAGGAGATGACCGACGTCTACAGGACGCTCTACGAGCACAGGACCCAGCTGAAGGCGCTCCGCCGCCGGCTCGAGGCTGTCGAGAACCAGAGCCGCGGTTGATGGACGGCCAGGAGGAACGAGATGCAGAACCCCGCTGACAAGAGAATGGCCGAGTACATCAAGGAGTTCGACAGGACCCAGGAGAAGATCTTCCACGGGCTGGAGCATCTCCTGAGGGTCAGCGACGTCGAGGTCGCGCCATCGCCCAAGGAGCTGGTCCATTCCGAGGAGCAGATGACCCTGTGGCACTACCTGCCCGCCGAGGGGTCGGAGAGGAAGAAGACCCCCCTCCTCATCGTGTACGCCCTGGTCAACCGCCAGTACATGATGGACCTGCAGTCGGACCGGTCCATGATCAGCCAGCTGGTCGCGGGCGGCATCGACGTCTACATCATCGACTGGGGCTACGCCCGTCCCATGGACAGGTTCCTCACGATGGAGGACTACATCGAGGGGTACATCGGCGACTGCGTGGACATCATCCGGAAGAAGCACGGGCTCGAGAAGATCAACCTCCTCGGCGTGTGCCAGGGCGGGACGTTCTCGACGATCTTCTCGGCCCTGCACCCGGACCGGATCAAGAACCTCGTGGCCATGGTCGCCCCGATCGACTTCCACACGGACAAGGGGCTGCTCAACATCTGGGCCATGGACATCGACAAGATGGTCGACGTCCTGGGGAACATCCCTGGCGACTTCATGAACCTCGGGTTCCTGATGCTCAAGCCCTTCCAGCTCATCATCGACAAGTACGTCGGGTTCGTCGAGACCATGGATCGGCCGGCCGAGGTCGAGAACTTCCTCAGGATGGAGAAGTGGATCTTCGACAGCCCGGACCAGGCCGGCCACACGATCCGGAAGTTCGTGAAGGACCTCTACAAGGGGAACAATCTCGTGAAGGGCGAGCTCGAGATCGCCGGCCGGAGGGTGGACCCCAAGAACGGCACCATGCCCGTGCTCAACATCTTCGGAGAGAAGGACCACCTGGTCCCGCCGGACAGCTCCCGCTGCCTCTGCAAGCTCGTGGGCTCCACCGACACCAAGGATCTCGCGTTCAACCTCGGCCACATCGGCCTGTACGTGAGCTCCAAGAGCCAGAAGGAGCTGGGGCCCGCGATCATCCAGTGGCTGGGCGTCCGGGACTGACCGGCCGAAACCTCCGTAAATGGCAGGGGCGATGCTGCGGCCCCGCACCCCGTGCTCGCAACGCGCAGTCCGCAACGCACAACGCGCAGTCCGCAACGCGCAGCCCGCAGGCCGCAACGCGCGCCTCGCGGGCGCCGCCTCCCCGCCCACTAACGCCCTTTCAAGCCCGGCTGGCATGTAATCCCCTGCCCCTGCCCCCTGCCCCTGCCGCTCGCTCGAGTAGTAGTGCGATCGTCCGAGCGTGGGTGCCCGACCCGCCAGCGACACAACTGCCCCCAGGTGCTCCAGCGTGGGCCACGCATGCCGTCACCCGCGGGGACGAAGATCACCGCCAGGCCCTTCGGTGCATGGCCAGGAGACGTCTTCGTCCGCGAATCCTGGAGAATCGATCACCATCGCCATTTCAAGCAGTGCGCCGTCGGGTCGCGCCGGGGTGCTCGGAGAGGGACAGGAGGCCGTGACGGCGCCAACCCACGGACGCGAGCCAAGTCATCGGCCGAAGGACAGGCGAAGGTGCGAGGAGGTTCCCGGGCGGTGGCCGGACCAGCCACCCGTCGAACCAGGGGCCAGAGGAGCAGCGGTCGATACCCGAGGCCCCTTCCACGTGCTTCTTCCAGTTCTGAAGGACGTAGTTGATGCCGTTCCTGACCTCGCGCGGTGTCTTCAGGTCGTGCCTGTGGTAGCGGTCCTTCCAGACCGGACCGCTGCGGCGCAGGGCCCTGTTCACGGCCAGCGCCAACCGGATGACGAGTCCGCGCAGGCTGACATCGAGGGAACGCGGGTCGTCGGCCTCGATCAGCAGGTGCACGTGGTCGGGCTGCACCGAGAAGTGGACTACCCTGAACCCAGGCCGGGATGCGGATGCGATCGAGCAGATCATCTCAGGGAAGACGCGTCGGTCGCGGAGGCAGGAGAGGCCGGAGCGCAGGGTGACGTGGATCGGGTGCCTTGCGTCGTGGGCCGGGCGCTTCCTGTGGAGCACGCCGACCGTGGGGTCTCTCCTCTTGCGGCCCGCTCCGGGCCGCCTGCCGCCCCACGTCGCAGGGATCGGAAGCCGGAGCTGCCCCCGGCCCCGACCCTTGCCGTTGCCGTTGCCGTTGCACTCGCACCTGGCCTTGCTCTTGCCCATACCCTTGCTCTTGCCCATACCCTTGCTCTTGCACTCGCGCGACATGGCCCGTCCGCCAACATGAATCGCGGATTGCGTCCAAAAGTTTCCACTCTTCTTCCGGCGCGGCGACGATTTACCCGCGGAGGAGCCAGCGGAGGAGCCTGCTTACGAGAGGCGCGGGGCCCGGACGGTCGTGGGCCGTCCTCGGGGCGGGGCATCGAGCCGGGGGGGGCAGCGAGCCGGGGCGGCATCGAGCCGGGGGGGGCAGCGAGCCGGGGCGGCATCGAG
>CAZGVR010000467.1:2844-3287 GCA_964528945.1 uncultured Myxococcales bacterium | reverse complement strand
GTGGCAGTGCCGTGTTCGGACAAGAAGCTCGCGGTCGCGCTCGAGCCGTTCACGGACGAGCTCGAGCCGGGCAAGCCCGCGGAGTGGGGGGTGAGCGTGAAGGACGCCGACGGCAAGCCAGCGCACGCCGAGGTGCTCGCGCTCATGTACGACAGGGCGCTCGAGTACTACGCGGGAGGCGGCGACGCTTCCATGTCCGGCCTGTACGCGCCAGAGGCGAGCCCGTGGGGCGCGGCCGACTCCGTTTTCGTGCCGTACATGGCCGACTGGCTGCCGGACGAGTCGGTCATAGAGAAGCTGATGGAGACGCTCGGCAAGTCGCACGAGCCGCCCAGGCCGCCGGGCCTGAGGACGTGGAGCACGTGGGCCGAGGGGCGGCCGGGCGGGATCATGGGCATGCTCAGGGACAGGGGAGGGGACAAGTTCGCGCTTCAGGAGCTGGC
>CAZGVR010000467.1:0-2834 GCA_964528945.1 uncultured Myxococcales bacterium | reverse complement strand
GGGGGGAGGAAGAGGGGGGGGCCAGGAACCCTGCCCGCGCGGGGGGGGAAGCGGGCGCCGGGCAAGCGGGGGGCACCGGCGGGGGGGGGGCCGGGGCTCGGGAAGATAGAGGCGAGGACCGCGTTCGCGGACACGGCGTTCTTCATGCCCCACCTGGTCACGGCCGCGAGCGGAAGCGCGAAGATCGGGTTCATCGCGCCGGAGCAGCTCACGAGCTGGAAGCTCGCGGTCGTCGCGTTCACCGTGGACGCAGAGGAGGGGTCGGTCACGGCGACCGCGGTCACGCGCAAGGACCTCATGGTGAGGGCCGACCTGCCCAGGTTCTTCAGGGAGAAGGACGAGGGCACGATCAACGCGATCGTGCACAACGAGTCCGAGAAGCAGATGGACGGTGACCTGGCCATCGAGGTGCTCGAGAACGGCGTGCCCGTTGGCGTCGAGATCGGGATCCCCGAGGGGGAGGCCGGGAAGAAGTTCAGCGTGAAGCCGCACTCGCTCCAGAGCTTCGAGTGGGCGGTCTCCATCCCGGACGGCGTGACCGAGTACGAGGTGAGGGTGGCGGCGAGGTCCGGGGCGCTCGAGGACGCGGAGGTGAGGAAGCTGCCCATCCTGCCCTCGCGGCAGCGGCTCGTGGAGTCCGTGGTCGTGGTGCTGAAGGGCAAGGAGCAGAAGGAGCTCGCCTTCCACCCGCAGGACGACCCCACGAGGGTGAGCGAGTCCATGGTGCTGCAGGTGGACCCGCAGCTCGCGCTCGGCCTGCTCAACACGATCCCGTACCTGGTGGAGTACCCGTACGACTGCACCGAGCAGATCCTGAACAGGTACGTTCCGCTCGCGATCGTGAGCAGGATCTTCGAGAAGTACCCGGCCATCGCGAAGGCTACTGCCAAGATCCCGCACAGGGACTCGGTGGTGCCGCCGTGGGAGGAGGACGATCCCAGGCGGCTGATCGAGCTCACGGAGACGCCCTGGGTGCGGGCGTCCAAGGGATTCGAGACCCAGATGCCCATGATCGAGATGATCGACCCGGCCATGGTAGAGGCGCAGAAAGCGATCAGCCTCGGCGAGCTCGAGGCGCTGCAGATGCCAAGCGGGGCGTTCCCATGGTTCCCGGGCGGGTGGCCCGACGAGTACATGACGCTGCTCGTGCTCGCGGGCTTCGCGGAGGCCGCGCGCTTCGACGTGGCCCCGCCCGCAGGGCTCGTGAACGACGCGCTCGGGTACGTGAACTCCGAGCTCCTTAACGACCTCGAGAAGGAGGACCGCGACCTCGCGCTCATGGCGTTCGCCTCCTACGTGGTCACGTCGTACTCGCCCGACGAGTACACGAACGCCGCCTACGCGCACGACAAGGCCAGGAAGTGGGTGAAGTTCCTGGACGGGCACGTGAACGCCATGACCCCGTTCGGCAAGGCGTACCTCGCGTACCCGCACCAGCGGCTCGGGAACGCGAAGCGCGCGGGCGAGATCCTGGACATGATCATGGACTCGGCGCGCGAGGACCCCATGGTGGGCGTGTACTTCACGCCCGAGAAGTACTCGTGGGTGTGGTACTCGGACACGGTCGAGACGCACGCGTTCATCCTGCGGACGCTGCAGGAGCTGAGGCCCGGCGACGCGCGGATCCCTGGCATGGTGCAGTGGCTGCTCTTCAACAGGAAAGGCAACGTGTGGAAGTCCACCAAGGCCTCGGCCGCGGCCGTGTTCGCGCTGCTGGACGTCATGGAGAAGACGGGCGCGCTCACGACACCCGAGTCGTTCGAGGTCGACTGGGGCGACACGAACGAGAGCTTCGTGGTGAGGCCCGACGACTGGATCGACGAGCCGCTCAGGTGGGTCGAGACCGGGACGGACGTGACGCCCGCGAACATGACCGCGATCGTGGACAAGACCGGCAAGGGCACTGCGTTCGCGTCGCTCACGTGGATCTACTCCACGGACCAGCTGCCGGAGGCGAGCGCGCCCGGGCTGCTCGAGCTCGAGCGCACGTTCTACAAGCGGGTGAAGGAGGGGACCGAGTACCACCTGAAGCCGGTCGAGGGGACCACGACGATCGAGGTGGGCGACGAGATCGTGGTCAGGCTCGTGATAAAGGCGAAGAGCCAGTTCGAGTACATGCACTTGAAGGACCCCAAGGCGGCCGGGTTCGAGGCCGAGACCCTGCTGAGCGGCTGGAAGTGGGACCCGCTCGCGTTCTACGAGGAGCCCAGGGACTCGCTCACGAACTTCTTCGTGAGCTGGCTGCCGCAGGGCGAGTACGTGGTTACGTACAAGCTGCGTCCGACCAAGAAGGGCACGTACAGGGTGGGGGCGGCCACGCTCCAGTCCATGTACGCGCCCGAGATGACCGCGCACTCGGCCGGGCTCACGCTGGTCGTGAAGTGACGCCGCATCAAGCCGGCTCGTTGCAATCGCGCCCCGAGCCTGGGGGGGTGGCCGCAGGCTGGGGCCGGTGGGGGGTGCATGGGGGGTTTCCTGGCACCATACTCATGAAGATGAGTATTAGATACTCACCGACATGAGTATGCCGCCCAGGGAATGACCTTAGCCATCGAGGTGCTTTGGCATATATTGCAATCTTGAATTGGCACTGGTGGCATGATTTTCCAGGATTCCCGCAGGCTGCCCAGGAGGAGACCACACCGTTGGCCAGCACGAACGGGACCTCGTCGAGCCGAGGACAGGGCATGCTCCACCGCCTGGTCGTCGGCGACGTGCTCAAGCTGGCGGGCTTCTTCAACTTCGAGGTCGTGCTGGTTCCCTGACGGCGGCCCGTCAGCCCTCGCGCCCCCACTCGGCCAGCCGGGCGGCGATGAATGCGTTCAGGCTAACCT
>CAZGVR010000466.1:0-3288 GCA_964528945.1 uncultured Myxococcales bacterium | reverse complement strand
GAGGACATGCGGGCCTCCCACATGAGCCTCCTGGTCGCCTGGCGCGACGCGGTGGTGCGCGGGGGGGAGCGGACCGTCGTGGGGATCGACGGGAAGACCTACGCCAAGAGCTTGACGGGCACCTGCATGCGCTGCCACGTCAACCGGGCCGAGTTCTGCGACCGCTGCCACCAGTACGTGGGCGCGAGGGCCGTCTGCTGGGAGTGTCACGTGGAGCGCCGGCCGCTCGAACGGGCCGCGCGATGAGTCTGGACCGCCGGGCGTTCCTGGGCATGGCCGGGCTGTCCGCGCTGACGATCGCCGGGAGGCGCTCGATCGACGCGCTGGCACAGGACGCCCCCGCGGAGGGCGCGACGCGTCCGGCCGCGCGCTGGGCCATGGTCGTCGATCTCCGGAAGTGCGTGAAGGACGGCGGCTGCACCGACTGCATCGCCGCCTGCGACCGGGCGCACAACGTCCCCCACTTCCGGAGCCGCGCGCACGAGGTCAAGTGGATCTGGCGGGAACCCTTCGAGAAGGCGCTCGCCGACCACGGGAGCCGGTACACGGCGGACGGCCTGCGGGGGGCGTCGGTCCCGGTCCTGTGCAACCACTGCGACAACCCCCCCTGCGTGCGTGTCTGCCCCGTGAAGGCCACGTGGAAGCGGGCGGACGGGATCGTCATGATGGACTACCACCGGTGCATCGGCTGCCGCTACTGCATCGCGGCCTGCCCGTACGGCGCCCGGAGCTTCAACTGGCTGGACCCTCGGCCGCGCGTCACGGAGCTGAACCCGGACTTCCCGACGCGGACCAAGGGTGTCGTGGAGAAGTGCAACCTCTGCGAGGAGCGACTGGCCAAACGACAGCCGCCGGCATGCGTGGAGGCGTGCACGGCGAAGGCCCTGGTGTTCGGCGACCTGAATGACCCGTCCTCGGAGGTCCGAGAGCTGCTGCGGACCCGCTACGCCCTCCGGCGGAAGCCCGAGCTCGGCACCGGTCCGAACGTCTATTACCTCGTATGAGAACGCGCGCCCATGCTCATGCTTGAGGGGGCGCTCGCGGGGGGCGGCAGGTACTGGGCCTGGGTCGGGGCCCTCGGCGTCGTCATCATGGCGGGCTTCGTCTCTTACCTCCGGCAGCTGGAGGGCGGGCTTGGCATCACGGGCTTGAGCCGCGACGTGACCTGGGGCCTCTACATCGCCCAGTTCACGTTCCTGGTCGGGGTGGCGGCCTCCGCGGTCGTGGTCGTCCTGCCGGGCTACCTCCACAACTATCGGGCCTTCGGGAGGATCACGATCCTCGGCGAGTGCCTGGCGATCGCCGCGGTGGTCATGTGCCTGCTCTTCATCTTCGTGGACATGGGCCAGCCCATGCGGGTGCTGAACGTCCTCGCCTATCCCACGCCGACTTCCGTCATGTTCTGGGATCTGATCGTCCTCGGCGGTTATCTGCTGCTGAGCGCCGTCATCGTCCTCGTCACGCTGAGCGCCGAGCGCAACGACGTGGCCCCGCCCCGGTGGCTCATGCCCATCATCGTCCTGTCCATCCCGTGGGCGGTCAGCATCCACACCGTGACGGCGTTCCTCTACAGCGGCCTGCCCGGGCGGCACCTCTGGCTGACCGCGCTCCTGGCGCCCCGCTTTCTCGCGTCGGCCTTCGCGTCCGGCCCCGCGCTCCTGATCCTGCTGACCCTGCTCGTCCGCCGGCTGGCCGGGTTCGACCCCGGCAGGGACGCCATCCAGAAGCTCGCGCTGATCGTGACCTACACCATGATCATCAACGTCTTCTTCGTCCTGATGGAGGTCTTCACCGTCTTCTACAGCCAGATCCCCGAGCCCATGGCCCACTTCGAGTTCCTGTTCGTCGGGCTGGACGGGCAGGCCCCGCTCGTCCCGTGGATGTGGGCGTCCGTGGTCCTGGCCCTGACGTCCCTGGTCCTGCTGGTCCTGCCGCGCTTCCGGAAGAACGAGAAGAGCCTGGCGATCGCCTGCGGCATGGTCTTCGCCTCGCTGTGGATCGACAAGGGCCTCGGCCTCATCGTCGGCGGCTTCGTGCCCTCGCCGCTCGGCCACGTCACGGGGTACTCCCCGACGGTGCCGGAGAGCTCCATCACGGTGGCCATCTGGGCGGTCGGGTCGCTGCTGGTCACCGTCTTTTCCAAGATCGTCCTGGCCGTGAGAGAGGAGCTGGCCGGGAGCCGATTGCATGAAATGATGGAGCCATGAAATTCAGGCGCGAGAGCAAGTACGGTCTGATGGGGTTGATCTACCTGGCCCAGCGGCCTCCCGGGCAGGTGCTCGGCGTGCGCGAGATCGCGACCGGGCAGGGCCTGCCTCAGGGTTTCCTGGCCAAGATCTTCCCCAAGTTCGTCCAGCACGGCCTGGTCAAGGCCTACCGCGGGTCGACACGAGGGTACGCCCTGGCCCGGCGGCCGGAGGAGATCCGCCTCCTCGAGATCCTGGAATCGGTCGAAGGTCCGCACGTGGCCGACCAGTGCTTCTTCTGGGGGGACGAGTGCGACGTGACGAGCCCGTGCCCGGTGCACTGCAAGTGGAGGGAGGTGCGCCCCTGGATCAGGGAGGTGCTGGAGCACACGACCCTGAAGGAGTTGATCGAGAAGGATCAACTGGCGAGAGAAGCGAGCGCGCACGACCCGCCGGTCGGCGCGACAAGGCCGGAGTGAGAGCGGCCCCGCAATGGGCCACTACCCGATCGTCCTGGAGATGGCCGGCCGGCCCTGCCTCGTCGTTGGCGGCGGGCCGGTGGCCGAGCGGAGGGTCGAGGGACTGCTCCGAGCGGGGGCATCGGTGACGATCGTCAGTCCCTCCTTGAGCGCGCCCCTGCAGGCGCTGGCCGGAGCCGGGAAGGTGCGCCACGTCGCGCGGGCCTACCGCCCCGGCGATCTCGCCGGGTACCGGTTCGCCTTCGTCGCCACCTCCGACCCCGGCACGAGCGCGGTCGTCGCGAGGGAAGGGGCAGAACGCGGTGTCTGGCTCAACGCCGCCGACGAGCCGGCGCGCTGCGATTTCATCCTGCCCGCGGTCCTTCGGCGCGGCGAGCTGGTGGTGGCGGTGTCGACGGGCGGGGCGAGCCCGGCGCTGACGCGGGCGATCCGGGAAGAGCTGGAAGGGTACTTCACCGAGGAGTACGCCGTCCTCACCGAGGTCGTGGCCGAGGTGAGGCGCGTGCTGCAAGACTCCGGACGCCTTCCCGACGGCGCCGCGTGGCGCCGCGCCCTGGATGCAACCCTGCGCCGGCTCGTAGCCGAAGGCCGCCGGGAGGAGGCCAAGGCCTACCTCCGCGAGC
>CAZGVR010000465.1:0-3299 GCA_964528945.1 uncultured Myxococcales bacterium | reverse complement strand
TCGATGCGCGTGGATCCGCCCGTCTTCTCCGGCAGGAGACCCGCCATGCGCATCGCGTCGGCCCACATCTCGCCCTCGGGCGCCCAGAAGTTCGCGGTGCCCGAGTAATGGACCGGAACGTTGCTGCGTATGGACGCGCCGAACGAGATCCACGGCTTCCAGGCCGCGAGCAGGGAGAAGTGGTACCCGCCGCCGTGCCCGGACCCCTCGAGCTTCATGTTGGCGCTGTCGCCAGGATCCATGAGCCCGCTGTCGTAGAGCTTGGACCTGATGAGCGCGAGCGAGTAGACGTAGTACCCGCCAACGCCTATGGCAAGGGCTATTTCGTCTGGCAGGTGCGCGAGCCTCGCGACCTCGATCGCCAGCGTGGGCTGCACGAAGAATGTCTTGAGATCGGTCTGCCACGCCGTGAACCTGCCGTCCCAGTCCGGCGCCCAGAACGTGCCCAGGCCGAACGGGTTATTGATCCCGATCCCGGCCTTGAGCCACTTCGTGATCTGGGCAGTGAAGTAGAGGTGAAGGGGATAGAAGACGTGGCTCTTCACCTTCTCCGGGTTGCCGCAGTCCGTGTCCGTGGGGCTCTCGCAGTTCGGGAGCGACGGGTCGTACTCGAGGCTGGGGAAGATCAGCGTGTCGCCCAGGACCAGCTGGAACCCGTCGAGCTCGGCAATGGCTGCCGGGTTGTAGAACAGGGAGCTGGGGTCGTCCCAGAGCGCGGTGCGCGCGTCGGCCATGCCGGTCGCTAGCGCCGAGTGCTCGTAGATCATGAACCCCCCTGCCCTGGCCTCCCGGGCCGCGAGGAGCGAGGCCAGGCAGAGCGCAGCCGCACAGGATAGGCGCTTCATGGCCCTACTCGCTCGCCATCACCATGAAGTAGCAGAAACCGGCCTTGGTGGCTGCCTGGTGGTCGCCGAACGTGTATCCGGTCGCCTCGGCCGTGAAGCTGGAGAGCGTGAGCGGCGTGTTCATGACGAAGCTGCCGTTAGCCGAGGTCGTGTCGTCGGTTTCGAGCCCTGCGAACGTGGCGTTCGGGTAGTCGACCGGGGCTGCCGTGCCGCCCGTGCGGACCACTGTGGCGCCGTCGATCGGCGCGCCGGTCGTGCCGTCCACGACCAGGCCCATTGCAAAGCCGTTCGTGTCGCCGTCAACGCCCGTGAGCGTCTCGATCCCGGTCCGGAGCGCGTTCGGGATTGCGAACGCCTTCGCAGCGGTCAGGTCCACGGCCGTGTCAGCGTCGGTCCATGCCTGTACGCCCGTGCCGGTCGGGAAGAACGTGCCCGCGACCCCGTCGTCCGGGTTGTCGTCGACCAGGACCACGAGGCCCAGGAGAACGCCGTGCACGTTGAAGCAGTCGAGCGAGAACGTGCCATCCGTTGCGGCCGTGGTCTCGGCGAGCGGCGTGGGCGTGGGCGAGATCAGCGCGTCCATCGGGGAGATGGCTGCCACGTACAGGCCGTCTGCCGATCCGGTGCCCAGGACGTTGACCGTGCCCGCGACCGATATGTAGTGGTGCGTGGCGTCGTCGGCCGGGCAGCCAGCGCCGTCATCGTCGATCACGTCGCCCGGGCCGTCGCCCTCCTCGATCGTGTCGGCAGTCGTGTCCGACATCGTGTCCGGCGTCGTGTCCGGCGTCGTGTCCGGGGTGGTGTCACCGATGGTGTCGGTAGTGGTGTCCTCGTCACCGTCGTTGTCGTCCTTGCATCCGGCGACCGTGATCAGCAGGGCCGCGAGCCCGAACGAGAGGATCGTCTTCGTGAACTTCATGGTATTCCCTCCGGCAAAAGCCTTTCGCGGACGCAATGTAGCACAATACTCGGGATAGTCAAAGGAACGGGCGGGTCATTTCGATCCGGTCCCGGCCCCGGCCCCGGCCCTGGCCCCGGCCTCGGCCGCGATCGCCTTCTCCCTCTTGCCTGCCAGGAAGAAGGAATCGAACAGGATCAGCACGAGGCCCACTGTGATGCCAACGTCCGCGATGTTGAACGTGGGCCACCTGGCCCTGTCCCTGATGTGCCACTCGACGAAGTCCACGACGTACCCTAGCCATATCCTGTCGATCACGTTGCCGATCGCGCCACCCAGTATCACCGAGAAAGCGACCATGAGGATCTTCTCGCGCGGCCCGATCCTCCAGAACAGGTAGATCAGGAAGCCCGTGGCCAGGATGGACGTCAGGAAGAAGAAGGGACGCCTGGTCTTCTCGCTGCGGGAGGAAAGGAAGCCGAAGGCACCGCCGCAGTTCTCCACGTAGCGCAGGTGGAAGTAGCCGTCGATCACGGTGACCGCGGGCTTGGTCCTGAGGCGCGTGCGCTGCTCGAGCTTCCCGTCCGGATCGCAGGGCGGGGGGTAGAGGCCCTCCACAGGCCGGGCCAGGCTCGCGCGCACCGCGGACTTGGTGATCTGGTCGGCCCCGACCGTGACCCCTGCCAGGAGGAGCAGCCAGATCCACTTGGATTGCTTGAACGTCATGCCTTTGCCTCGTCCTCGTCGGCATTCACCACGGCCGCGCAACGGCCGCATAGCCCCTTCAGGCCCGCGTCATGCTCGATGTCGGCCGTGTACTTCCAGCACCGCTCGCACCTTTTCCCCGCGGCCCTGGACACGGCCACACCCAGTTCGCCCACTCCCCGGACCTCGACCCCGGACACGATGAAGAGGTCGGCGAGCAGGTCGCGGTACCTCTCGGCCAGCGGAACGTCGTCGGCCGGTACCGTTAGCACGATGGAGGCCTCCAGGCTCTTCCCGATCTCGCCGCGCGCACGCGACTCCTCGAGCGCCCTGGTGCCGGCCGATCGCATGGTGAGGAGCCTCTCGAAGTCGCCGAGCAGGGCCCTGTCCTCGTCCGACTCCACGGCCGGCTCGGGCAGCCCGGCCAGGAACACGGATGCCGGCAGCCCGCCGCGCCGCGGGATGTGGCTCCACACGTCCTCTGCGGTGAACGAGAGGACGGGCGCCAGCAGCCGCGCCATGTCCGTCGCGGTCCTCTGGAGCACGGTCTGCGCCGACCTCCGCAAGAGGCCGCCCCTCGCCTCGCAGTACAGGCGGTCCTTGATAACGTCGAGGTACAGGGCCGAGAGATCCACGGTCACGAGATCCACGGTCTCGTGGTACACGCGGTGGAACCTGTAGTCGTCGTAGGCCTCCCTGACCCTGCGCACGTACCTGTCGAGCCGCGCCATGGCCCACCGGTCGAGCACGGGCATGTCCCTGCGCGGCACCGCATCCTTCTCCGGATCGAAATCGAAGACGTTGCCCAGCAGGAAGCGGAACGTGTTCCTGAACTTCCTGTACGCCTCGCT
>CAZGVR010000464.1:0-3303 GCA_964528945.1 uncultured Myxococcales bacterium | reverse complement strand
CTGATCTACGTCAGGCGCGAGTACCCGCTCGCGGTGGAGGGGTGGAAAAGGGCCCTGGCACAGGCCGGGGAGGCCGGCCTCCTGGGCCGTGGCATCCTGGGATCCGGCCTCGACTTCGGCATCCGGGTGGTGCTGGGGGCCGGAGCGTTCGTCTGCGGCGAGTCCACGGCGCTCATGATGTCCATCGAGGGCAAGCGCGGCATGCCGCGCGTCCGTCCGCCCAGATCGACGGAGTCCGGGCTCTGGGGCCGTCCGACGCTCCTCAACAACGTGAAGACGTTCGCGTCGGTCCCGCTGGTCCTCACCCGGGGCGCGGAGGCTTTCGCGGCGATCGGCACGCCGGGGTCCAGGGGGACAGCGGTGTTCGCGCTGGCGGGGAAGGTGCTGAACACCGGCCTCGTGGAGGTGGCCATGGGCACCACCCTCCGCCGCGTGATCTTCGACCTTGGCGGAGGAGTCCCGCCTGCCCGGAAGGGCTCGACCGTCGAGGGGCAGGCCGTCGCGTTCAGGCGCGAGTTCAAGGCCGTGCAGATCGGCGGCCCCTCGGGCGGCTGCATCCCGGCGTCCCTCCTCGACACGCGGGTCGACTTCGACGCGCTCGCCGAGGCGGGCGCGATGATGGGATCCGGCGGCATGGTCGTCCTCGACGAGGACAACTGCGCCGTCGAGACCGCGCGCTTCTTCCTGGAGTTCACGCAGAGGGAATCGTGCGGGAAGTGCACCTTCTGCAGGATCGGGACGAGACACATGCTGGACATCCTCACGCGCATCACGCGCGGCCAGGGCGTCCCCGGGGACATCGACAGGCTGGAGGATCTCGCGCGCGACGTGGCCGAGGGTTCGCTGTGCAACCTCGGGAAGACCGCTCCGAACCCCGTGATCACGACGCTCCGCTTCTTCCGCGACGAGTACGAGGCCCACATCCGCGAGCGCCGCTGCACCGCGCGCGAGTGCAAGGAGATCTCGGCCTACGTGATCTCGCTGGAGAGGTGCAGGCGCGCGTGCGATGCCTGCGTCGGATCCTGCCCGACCGAGGCGATCTGGACCCGTCCCGACGGGCTCAAGGTCATCGACCAGTCGAAGTGCGTGAAGTGCCACTCCTGCTGGGAGGCGTGCCCGCCGGAGTACGACGCCGTGTACAGGGCCTCACCGCCGCCCGACCGGGAGGGGACGTGAGCGGCGCGTCGGCAGAGGTCGTGATCTCGATCGACGGCCGGGAGATCCGCACGCGCGCGGGCCGCCGTGTGCTTGCGTCGGCGCTGGACGCGGGAATCTGGATCCCGCACCTGTGCGGCGTGGAAACCGAGCCCCTGCCTTTCGGGGCCTGCCGGCTGTGCTGGGTCGAGGTCGATGGAAGGCGCAGGCCAGTGACCGCCTGCACCCTCGAGGCGAGCGAGGGCCTCGCTGTGCGCACGCGATCCCCGGAAATCGACAGGCTGGTCAGGTCCGGCTTCGAGCTGCTGCTCTCCACCCATCCGCTGCCGTGCAAGGGCTGCCCGGGCCACAAGCAATGCGCCCTCCAGGAGATCGCCTCGAGGCGCGGGCTCAAGCTGCGCCACGGCAGGCTCCCGGTCCTCCTGCCAGGGCTGCCCGTGGACGAGAGCCATCCTCGCGTGGGGCTGGATCCGAACAGGTGCGTGCTCTGCGGCGAGTGCGTCAGGGTATGCGCCGAGGAGGGCGCGCACGCGCTGGTCTTCGCGGGCCGCGGCCTCACGACCCGGATCTCGACCTTCGACGGCCAGCCACTCGGATCCTCGACCTGCACGGCCTGCGAGAGCTGCGTCAAGGTCTGCCCGGTGAAGGCCCTCTACTTCCTGTAGGGCACTCTCATCCCCTGCGGCGCGAGAACCCCAGCCGCCTCACCAGGATGTCGATCGGCAGGAGCACCAGGAACGCGACGAGCAACCACGGCCAGAGCGCAACCAGGGACCGCTCCGTGGTCGCGTCCATCCATACCTCCGCCGGCGCGGGATCCACGCGACCACCGGTCCGTGCGGCGATCTCCGCGAGATCGGGCCCGGCCACCCCCATGCGCCTGTACTCGGGAGGGTAGGGGATCTCGAGAGACCCGGCTGCCGGCTCGGCGCCGGCCTCGCCGATGAAATCCGCTCGCGCGACCCAGGTGCCGTACCCCGCCGCGATGAAGGAGCCCTCGTACCTCCCTGGCGCGACCTGGATCATGACGGCCCGCTGCGCGTCCTCGTCTCCGCTTGCGACCGCGTTCACCGAGAGAATGCCCGTCATGCCGTCGATGAAGCTCCCGCTGTCCCGGTCCACGAGATCCACGGCGGCCGTGACCAGGCGGCCGTCGCGGCTGAAGTCGATCGTGTGGACCTCGTCCGTCTTCTTCTCCGAGGGCGTGAGGCTCGCGACGAGCGCTCCCCAGAACCGGGCGAACCCCTCCCACTTCACCCAGGAGGAGGCCCACCTCGGCTTCAAGTCCGAGGTGAACGACACGACCCAGCCGCTGCCCTGCTTCCACATGGCCAGGATCGGATCTCCCCTGTCGCTGAGGAGGACCGGGGACGCGCCGCCGCCCTTGGGGGTCGTCAAGTTGTAGCCCTTCAGGTAGGGGAAACCACCGCCGACCTTCGCGAGGAACGGGGCCTGCTTCGCGACCTTGACCTCGAGCACTCCCTCGACGACCGAGGACGGCGTCACCAGCCGCATCTCCTTCATGAAGAGGCGCGGGAGGTTCTTCGGATCGTTCGTGAACGACGCCTTGCCGCCCGTCGCGTTCGCGATCTTCTCGAGGAACGCCTGGTTCACGGACGGGCCCAGCCCGATTGTCGATATCGTGATGGACTGGCTGGCCGCATTCTGGAGGATCTTGTCCACGCCCTCCATGGACGACTGGCCGTCCGTGAGGAGCACGATGTGCTTCTTCTTGGCCTGGACGGGCGCGATGTCCCTGTAGGCCAGATCGAGGGCCTTCACGATGTCCGTGCCGCCGCCGGCCCTGAGCTTCGAGATGAAGGAGTTGATCATCATCTGGTTCTGGGCCTTCTGCATCATGAAGAGGCGCTTGGGCACGGAGTCGAAGGAGATCACCTCCACGAGATCGTCCGGGCCGAGCACCGACACGGACGCCTTGGCGGCCTCGCGCGCCATGGAGATCGGGGCCCCGGACATCGATCCGGACGTGTCGATGACGAGGACCACGGCGGCCGACGTCTTCTCCACGTCGGTGGGAACGTCCAGGCTCACCGGCAGCAGCGGCTCGATCGGGTTCCCGCGCCACCCCCCCAGCTGGTATGCGTCCTTGCCGCCGGCCGTGACCAGCAGGCCGCCTGCCTTGACCCA
>CAZGVR010000463.1:0-3312 GCA_964528945.1 uncultured Myxococcales bacterium | reverse complement strand
TGGTCACGTTGATTGTGCCGATGGCGCCGTTCCTGAAGCGGACCACGGCGGCGCCCGTGTCCTCGGTCTCGATGCGGCGGCCGAGCGTGGCGGTCGATGCCTGGACGCTCTCGGCGTCGCCAACGAGCCAGTGGATCATGTCCACGTAGTGGGAGGCCTGGTTCAGGAACGCCCCGCCGTCCATCTCCCAGGTGCCGCGCCACTTGGCCTGGTCGTAGTAGCTCTGCGGCCTGGTCCAGAACACGTTGACCTGGGCGAAGAAGATGCGGCCGAAGCGGCCCTTGTCGATGGCCTTGCGGAGAAGCTGGACCGTTGGGTTCAGGCGATTCTGCTTGATGACGAACAGCTTCTTGCCGGCATCGTCGCAGGCCTTGATCATCTCGTCGGCCGATTCCAGCGTGATGGCCATGGGCTTTTCGGAGATCACGTTGAGCCCGGCCTTGGCGCACTGGATCGTGTGCCTGGGGTGCATCCCGGAGGGAGTGCCGATCAGGGCTACGTCGGCCTGGATCTCGGCGAGCATCTTGTCGAGGTCCGTGAACCAGGGCACGCCGCCCGTCTGATCGGATGCGGCGCGGGCCCTCTCCTCGACGATGTCGCACACGGCGGCAAGCTCCACCCTGTCCGCGTTGTCGGCAATGGCCTGGACGTGGTTCTTGGATATGCGGCCACAGCCGACCAGGACCAGCCTGTACCGTTTCGTCATTGGATGGCGCTTCCCGGGGTGCTATACGAGGTCTCGTGACTTTGGTGACGGAACTCTGCTCCGTGCTGAGACCTGCCTTCACGCCCGGATTGGCAGAGCCGCTCCATCGGGTCGTTGGCAGGCATCCGGCAGCAGATCTGGCGCGTGCCGCCCGCGACCTTCACGTTGCCGCGCTCCTCCATTCCCTGATCGCGAAGCATCCCGGCCTCGGAAGAGGCGACCTCGCGCAGCTCCTCCGCGACGACTGGATGGCCGCGGTCGCGGCGAGCATCGTCACCAGGGAGACGTTCGACCGGATATCGGGCGTGCTCGAGAGAGCGGGCATCCCGCATGCCCCGATCAAGGGGCAGGACCTCGCGTACAGGGCCTACGAGACCCCGGAAGCGAGGGTCATGGGGGACATCGATGTCCTGGTGCCCGAGGAGAGGTTCGAGGACGCCTGCTTTGCCCTGGAGAGGAGCGGGTGGGCCAAGCGGATCGGCTGGGACGACCGGGAAGCAGGCCCATGGGAGAGGGCGTTCTACGACGTCCACTTCGACGTGAGCCCCATGGGAAGCCGGATATCCCTCGAGCTCCACCGCTGCATGGGGCACCGCCACCACGACAGGATAGACTGGCGCGGGGTATGGCAGCGGATGGAGAGGAAGGCCGGCAGTCACAGGTGCCTTCTCGCGTCCGAGGACGCGCTCCTGATCGCGGCTTACCATCTCGCCCGAAGCTTCTTCCAGCCGAGGGTCATGTGGCTCGTGGACTTCATGGCGATCGTCGATGCGCTCAACCCGCGCTGGGACGTGGGGGTCGAGCGCGCGGGCGGCTGGGGCCTGAAGACGGCCCTGTGGCTCTCGCTCGCCCGCTCCCAGGGCGTTCTCCGCGCCGACTTCGTTCCGTCGTGGGTCATGGAAGCGCTCCGGCCCTCGCGGGCGCGGCGCAGGTACCTCGAGCGCCTGCTGCCGCCCGGAACCCTCGAGTCCCGGGTGACGCACCTGCCGGGCAGGCAGGCGCAGGCTCTCCTCCTCTTCCCTCTCATGGACGGCTGGACCTCGCGCTTCAGGTTCGGCCTTCACTACTCCGCTCTCCGGCTGCGCGACCTGTACGAGAGGAAGGTGTCGCGGATGCGATATGCCTTGGGTCGTGTCCGCAGTTCCAGGCAGCGGTCGCATCAGAACAGCCTGTGCACTGGCACGCTCCAGATGGAGCGGGCCTCGTCGAGGAGGGAGATCTCGCGGCCGGAGTTCACCACCAGGCCGCCCAGCCACCTGTCAGCGGCGGAGTCCGCGAGGGCCGAGAGGCCGCGGGCGTCGGCCCGCGCCGCCGTGCCGCGGGACTTGGCCTCGATGCCAAGGATCCCGGCGGGCGTCTCCACGATCATGTCCACCTCCAGGCCCGAGCGGGTACGGTAGTGGTACAGGGCCGCGTCCCTCGACGTGGTCGCGAGCCACTTGTGGGCCTCGAGCACCACCAGCGTCTCGAACGCCTCGCCCGAGGCCAGCATGGACCGGCCGCCCGCCTGCCGGAGGAGGCCCATGTCGGTCGCGTAGAGCTTCGGCGCCTTGACGAGCGTGCTCGTCAGGTTGCGGGAGTAGGGGCGAAGGAGGAGCGCCTGGTACGACACCTCGAGGTGCCCGAGCCACCTCTGGGCCGTGGACGGCGACACGCCGGCGTCGCGGGCGAGATCCGCGACGGACAGCAGGCGGCCGGACCTCAGCATGGCGAGCTTCTGGAACGTCCTGAAGCGCACGGGGTCGCCCGTGCGCACCAGGTCGGCCAGGTCGCGCTCGATGTAGGTCTGCTGGTACGATCTGAGCCAGTCCTCGCGATCGCCGTCCGGAAGCGAGATCAGCTCGGGCATGCCCCCCCACGCGCGCAGGTGATCGAGCGCCTCGATCCTCGGGCCCTCGTCCGAGCCGAGGAGGGAGGCCGGCTCCTTTACGAGGGCCGTGTCGAGCGTGCGGCCTTCGCCCGGGCCTGCGGCCTCCAGGATCCTGTCGAAGAGCGGCCGGGCCGGATCCGCGGCGCCCGCCTCGAGCAGCACCTCGGAGAGCATGAGCGGCCACAGCTCGTAGACGAAGGCGCGGCCCGCGAGGCTCTCCTTCACGCGATCGAGGAGCAGCACGCGCGACGATCCGAGGAGCACGGAGAAGCCGAGGCCGCCCGCGTCGTAGGCGTGCTTGACCTTCTCGAAGACGGCCGGCTCCTTGTGGGCCTCGTCCAGCACCGCGACGCCGACGTCCCTGGCCCAGGCCTCGGTGCGCACGGCGCGCAGGGCCTCGCGATCCTCGATCGCGTCCAGGTTCACGTAGCGTAGGCCTGGGTAGCGGCCCCTGGCGAGCGTGGTCTTTCCCACCTGCCGCGCGCCCGTGAGCACCACGAGACGGCGGCGGCCCGGGTCAGGCAGCCTGGATTCGAGCCAGCGGTACCGCTGTGATTCCAATCTCATCGTGGTGGATTATGCAGGCAAATCAACCATGGGATGGCGGATTACGGGTTGAACGGGCCGGGGGAGCCGATCCTGCGGCCGATCCCGCCGGAGCGGCCGTGGTCGCGGCCTGGTCGGGCTCGCGGGCGCCGCGCCGCTCGGGCGCGGGCGCTATCCCGCCCTCGTCGAA
>CAZGVR010000462.1:0-3313 GCA_964528945.1 uncultured Myxococcales bacterium | reverse complement strand
CCTGGCCGGCCGCATCGACCCCACCGACATAGACCACGACTTCCGCGAGGGCGGCGACTCGGCGCTCGCGCGCGCCCTCTTCGACATGAAGCCCGACGGCGTGATCGACGAGGTCGTGAGGTCGGGACTCCGCGGCCGCGGGGGCGGAGGCTTCCCCACGGGACAGAAGTGGAAGTTCTGCCGCCAGTCCCCCGGGGACGACAAGTACATCATCTGCAACGCCGACGAGGGCGACCCCGGCGCCTTCATGGACAGGTCCCTCATCGAGGGCAATCCCCACGCGGTGCTGGAGGGCATGTGCATCGGCGCCTACGCGATCGGGGCGCATCACGGCTACATATACATCCGCGCCGAGTACCCGCTGGCCATCGAGCGGCTCGAGATCGCCATCGGGCAGGCGCGCGAGGCTGGTCTCCTGGGCGACGACATCCTCGGATCCGGCTTCGCCTTCGACCTCCTGATCAAGCAGGGCGCCGGGGCCTTCGTGTGCGGCGAGGAGACCGCGCTGATGGCCTCCATCGAGGGGCACCGCGGCCAGCCCCGGCCGAGGCCGCCGTTCCCCGCCGTGAAGGGCCTCTTCGGCAAGCCCACCAACATCAACAACGTCGAGACCTGGGGCAACGTGCCCCTGATAATCAACCGTGGCGCCGAGTGGTTCGCATCGCTGGGAACCCCGGGGTCCAAGGGCACCAAGATCTTCTCCCTCGTCGGCAAGGTGAACAACACCGGGCTGGTCGAGGTTCCGATGGGCATGTCGCTCCGGACGCTCGTCGAGGAGGTCGGCGGCGGCGTCAAGGGAAACGGCAAGCTCAAGGCCGTCCAGACGGGCGGCCCGTCAGGCGGTTGCATCCCGCTGCGCCTGATGGACCTGGCAATCGACTACGACACGCTGGCAAAGGCCGGATCCATCATGGGGTCGGGCGGGCTGGTGGTCATGGACGACACGACCTGCATGGTCGATCTGGCCCGCTACTTCCTGACCTTCACGCAGAACGAGTCCTGCGGGGAATGCACGCCCTGCAGGCTCGGCACGCGCCGCATGCTCTCCATCCTGGAGGCGATCTGCGCAGGTCGCGGCCGCATGGAGGACATCGACGAGCTGGAGAAGCTCGGCCGGTCGATCAAGGCCGCTTCCCTGTGCGGCCTCGGCCAGACCGCGCCCAACCCGGTCCTCACCACGCTCAAGTACTACCGCGAGGAGTACGAGGAGCACATCAAGCGCAGGCACTGCCGGGCGACCGTGTGCAAGGAGCTCGTCGTCGCCCCGTGCCACCACACGTGCCCTGCGGGCGTCGAGGCCCACAGGTACGTCCGGGCCGTGAGCCAGGGGAGGTTCGAGGAGGCCTACCTGGTCGTCCGTGAGCAGATGCCCCTCCCGTCCGTGTGCGGCACGGTCTGCTTCCACCCCTGCGAGACCCGGTGCAAGCGCGGCGGCCTCGACCAGGCGATCGCGATCCGCGCGCTGAAGGGCGCGGCCGTGGCCTTCGGGGCCGGCGCCGAGAAGCGCGTCCCCGCCCTTGCCGCGAAGCGCACGGGCAGGAGGGTCGCGGTCGTGGGATCGGGCCCGGCCGGGCTGACCGCCGCGTACTACCTCGCCCGCCTGAAGGGCCACGACGTGACGGTCTTCGAGGCGCTCCCTGTGCTGGGCGGCATGATGCGCACCGGCATCCCGCGCTACCGCCTGCCGCTCAAGGATCTGGAGCGGGACATCGGCATCGTGCGCAGGGCCGGAGTCAAGTTCAAGACGGGCAGCAGGGTGAAGTCCGTCTCGGACCTGTTCGGCAAGGGCTTCGACGCCGTGTTCCTGGGCCTGGGCGCGCACGCCAGCTGGCCGCTCGGGATCGAGGGCCAGAAGGCGAAGGGGGTCATGGACTGCGTGGAGTTCCTGCGGTCCGTGACCCTTGGGAAGAAGCTCGCCGTCGGGTCCAGGGTCGCGGTGGTGGGCGGCGGAAACTCGGCAGTGGACGCAGCCCGCACAGCACGCCGTCTGGGCGCGGGGCACGTCACCATGCTCTACCGGCGCACGCGCGAGGAGATGCCGGCCGAGCACGAGGAGATCGAGGCGGCCCTCGCCGAGGGCGTCACCCTGGAGACCCTGACCATCCCCGTGAAGATCCGGAAGCTCAAGAGCGGCCTCAGGGTCGTGTGCCAGCGCATGACCCTGGGAGACACCGGCCCGGACGGACGCCGTCGTCCGGTGCCGGTGGAGGGCAGCGAGACCACGATGGACTTCGACTCTGTCCTCACGGCGATCGGCCAGTTCCCGGACATCCCCAGGGGCCTGGGCGTGGAGATCGAGAGGAAGGGCCAGACGATCAGGACCGCGGAGGACACGCTCGCAGCCTCGCAGGAGGGCGTCTTCGCGGGCGGCGACGCGGTCCTCGGGGCGGCCTCCGTGGTCGAGGCGATCGGCCATGGCAGGGCCGCGGCCTCCGCGATCGACCGGTACTTGGGCGGCGACGGCGTCATAGCCGAGAGGCTCGCCTTGCCAGAGGACACGAGCTCGCTCCCACCCCTCGCGGCCGAGACCAGGGCCCGCTACCGGCCGGCCATGCCCGAGCTACGGCCCGACGCGAGGGTACGCACGTTCGCCCAGGTAGAGAAGGGGTTCACGAGGAAGGCGGCCATGGAGGAGGCCTCGCGCTGCCTGCGCTGCGACCTGGAGTGACAGGCCTCGAGGTCGATCTCGAGTCATCCGCTGCCTGGTGACCTCTTCTGCGGTTCACCGGATGCATTCATCCTTGAAACGGCAGTAGTGGTACTATATTCCAGATTCGACGCCTGTTACCCGTGGAAAAGCACGGAGCGCAGGGCCGGGTGCTGGGCGTGGGTCCGCGCGCGCAATGCCATAGGACCAAGGGGGCCGGGGAAGACGGACGGGCGGCGCCTGCCCGAGCCCTGCCACGCCAGGACGTCGCTCATACCGGGCCTTTGAGATTTGAAACGGCGATAGTGATCCATATTCCAGTATTCTCTCCAAGTTGGTCGACGGGGAGTCGGGTTCCGGCTCGAGTAGGCCAGGGATGTACGAGAAGCTGGGGCCGAGTCAGTACCCGGCCGAGTCGGGCATGACGTCATCGGAGCCGATCGAGGCATCCTCGCCACCGCTGGCTGGCAAATCATCGGACCCCGTGAAGATCCACGCGTCGGCATCGAGCTGCACGGCGTCCACGTCATCGGGTTCCGTGACCTCCATCGCAGCGCACGGGAGATCCGGTGGTGTATCCGGGACCTCCGGGGTCAGCGTGGCGTCGGACGCGACACCGGACGTCGCGTCGGGCGAGGCCCCGATCGCGGCAAGGGCGCCTTCGTC
>CAZGVR010000461.1:0-3314 GCA_964528945.1 uncultured Myxococcales bacterium | reverse complement strand
AGAACGGGAAGGGCGGCTGGGCCCGGGTGGGCGCGGAGTACTCGATGTTGTGGTGCGGGTGGTGCTGGTGGAGCCCGAGGCAGCCGCCGAACCGCTGGATCGTGTCGAACCAGAGCCAGGGCCAGAGCGCGATCAGGACCAGGGGTCCGATCGCGATCATGGAGAAGAATGCGAGCGGTATGCCGGGAAGGTGCAACCGACCGCGGCCCCGGGCCGTGGCCGTGGCGCCGTGGGGCGAATCGCCGCCGACCCTGAGCTCGCCGGCGTAGCGCACCAGCCAGAAGAGGAGCAGCACGAACGGGATGAAGAACGCGTTCAGCTTGGTCGCGAGCGCGAGACCCCATATGGGCCCGGCGAGGAGCGCCCAGCGCCACGACCTGAGCGACTTCCAGAAGGCGGCGGCCGTCGCGAACCACATCGTCGTGATGGGAACGTCGAAGCAGTTCAGGTGCGCGTGGTAGAAGAACCTGGGAAGGAGCGCGAGCGCGAGCGCCGCGAAGATCCCGACACGGAGGTCCGCGATCGAGGTCGCGAAGACGACCACCAGGTACAGGAGGAGTCCCGCCATCAGCATCCCCGGGAACCTGAAGGCGGTCGACTCCCGCATCCACCCGAGCTTCTTGGCGAAGATCTTCCAGCTCGCTCCGAACAGGATCTTCATGAGAGGCGGGTGCTCGCTGTTCACCCTCCAGAAGCGGTCCACCTGATCCCTCGTGAGCGCCGCCTTCCTGTCCTTCTTCACGAGCTCGAACCAGTGCTGGTACTGCTCGGCCGCCGTGAAGTAGAACCCCTCGTCGCGGGCGAAGCCGATGTCACTGGCCGTGGCGAGGAGCACGGCCACGTAGATCCCCGCGATCGCGAGGCCGGCCAGGTGGGGCGCCAGGCCGCAGGTGGCCCTGCCTCCCCCCTCGCAGCCCGGTCCTCGGGTAGAGCAGCCCAACGTCACTTGTCCCTGAGCTTCGCGGAGAAGCAGAAGTGGGCCATGCCCGTCATGGGGGAGTGGACCTCGAACGCGATGGAGCCGCCCGTGCCCCCTGCCCCGAGATCGAAGCGGAACGGAGTCCACCCGCCGCCCTCCTCGTGCATGGCGGTCCCCACGATCTTGCCGCCCGCGATCACGTCCACGAAGACGGGCGGCTTGCCCGCGGTCTCGCGGTCGGCCTCGTACTTGAGGCCGGTGTGGCCCTCGATGAACCTGCCGGCAGGTACGTGGCCGAACTCGATGCGGATCCGCTTCCCCTCGATCGGGTGCGCCCAGAGGCAGAGCCTCGGCTTGTTGTCGAGGTCCGCGATTACCTCGCGCGCCACGTAGTTCCATGGCAGCCTGGGGTCGCACCTGAACTTGCCCGACTGGACCGCGGAGTTGGGCACGATGCCGGTCGTCGGGTTCGGCTTGAAGGAGCAGGGCTCGGGAGGCCGGCCGTCCCCGGGAATCATGGAGACGCTCGCGTCCTTCTCCAGCGCGGCCACGAAATCGTAGACGTTCGTGGGCCCCTCCGGGAACTGCCACAGCCGGACCGTGAGCCTGCCGGCCCTCGTGCGCTGGATGAGCTTGCCCTTGGCCTCGTACTCCTCGGTGTGGCGGCCAGGCAGCGCGACCTCCCAGATCCTGCCGTATCCCCAGTCGTCCTCGCGCGACATCTGCGCCACGGTCATGAACCGGCCGAGCCACTTCCACCCCTGGGAGGCCCACCAGGGCGTGATCACCACGAGATCCCCATCCGCATGGCCCTGTTCCACGATCGCGGCCGCCGATTCCCAGTCGGCGTCACGTGGAACGCGCGATTCCACGCGGGCGTGGTAGGCCATCTCCACGATCCCGGCGGCCGGGACCAGGACCCAGAGGAGGAGGAATGCGCGGCGCTTCACGGTGCTCATTCTACAGATCGGTAACGCGTGGGCAAGGTGATCGAGACCGGAAGCAGCGAGCGCGTGCCGGCAGCGGGCCGAGATGCGTTTTCTTGAAGCGGCTGCCAGGGCCGCGGTATACGTAAACCCTCGATATGCAAGGGAATAGTTACATTGTTGCACAATAAAATACATTCTGGTGACACTTCGACGGGCGCTGCGATTTAGCATCCGACGCGGTCGGGGTGATGTTCGAGGGGGAAGCGAGGAGGAGCAGGTGGCGACGGCATTTTCCGTGGAGGATGTCTTCATAGGCGCGTACCTGGCCGTGCTCGGTCTTCTGGCGCTCTTCGGCATGCACAGGGCAGGGCTGCTGTACCTGTTCTGGAGGTCCAGGAAGCACACGACGCCCGAGCCCGAGCACTGGGACGAGCTTCCCGTGGTCACGATCCAGCTTCCCATGTTCAACGAGAAGTTCGTGGCAGAGCGGCTGATCGAGGCCGTGGCCGGCATCGAATACCCGAAGGACAAGCTCGAGATCCAGGTCCTGGACGACTCCATCGACTCGACGCAGAAGATCGCGAAGAAGGCCGTTGCCAGGTTCAGGGCGCGCGGCATCGACATCAAGTACATCCATCGCGACGATCGTACCGGCTTCAAGGCCGGCGCCCTGGACAACGGCATGAAGACGGCGCGCGGCGAGTTCATGCTCATCTTCGACGCGGACTTCGTGCCGCCCTCCGGCATCCTGAAGCGCATGATCCACCACTTCACCGGGGAGAAGGTGGCGGTAGTCCAGACCAGGTGGGGCCACATCAACAAGCACCACTCGCTGCTCACGCTCGTCCAGTCCCTCATGCTCGACGGTCACTTCATGATCGAGCACAACGCGCGCTACCGCTCCGGCCGCTTCTTCAACTTCAACGGCACGGCCGGCATGTGGCGCAAGTCCGCGATCGAGGACGCGGGCGGCTGGCAGCACGACACGGTGACCGAGGACATGGATCTCAGCTTCCGCGCCCAGCTCAAGGGGTGGAGGTTCGTGTACCTGCCCGAGGTGGTGTCCCCGGCCGAGCTGCCCGAGGACTTCTACAGCTTCAAGGCGCAGCAGTTCCGCTGGGCCAAGGGCTCCATGCAGACCGTGCGCAAGCTGCTGGTGCCTGTGCTGAAGGCCCCGATCCCGTTCAAGGTGAAGGTCGAGGCGTTCTTCCACCTGACGAACAACTTCGCGTATCTCCTGATGGTGCCGCTCGCGGTCCTGATCCTGCCGACGATCCTCTTCAGATCCGAGCAGGGCCTGAAGGAGGTGCTGCTGGTCGACCTGCCGCTCTTCATGGGCACGACGTGCGCCATCGCGGCCTTCTACCTCGTCACCTACAGGGTGGTGCACGGCAAGTGGCTGGGCGGCTTCCTGCTCCTGCCCGCGCTCATGGTGGTCGGCATCGGCATCAGCCTCAACAACGCGC
>CAZGVR010000460.1:0-3327 GCA_964528945.1 uncultured Myxococcales bacterium | reverse complement strand
GCCCCAGCATGCCCCGCCCGCGCAGCCCGCTCCCTCGCCTTCGCCCCACGCGCCGCCTGAGGACGTGGAGAAGGCGCGCCTCGCGGCGGCCATGGCCGCGGCGGCTGCGGCCGGGCCCGCGAAGAGCGGGTCGGCGGCCGCTCTCGTGGCCGTGCTCATCCCCTTGCTCCTGGCCGGGGCTGCAGGCGCGTGGTTCCTGCTGGGGAAGGCCGGGGTCGTTGCCGGCGAGTGGTACAGCCCGCCCTGCCTGGTGGACGCGAACGGGGACGGGGTGCTCGACGTGGGCGGATGGGCCGGGACGCCGTCGAACCAGAGGGCACTCACGGTCGTCGACGGCGCGACCGGCAAGCGCATCTGGGGAGACGGACGGGGCTGGCAGCAGGAGGACAACGTGGCGTGCCTGGCCGGGACGCACCTCGCCGTCCTCCGCCCCGACTTCCGGGTGGAAGTCGTGTCCGCGCGGGACCCGGCCTCCAGATACGTCATGAAGCTGAGCGACACCGTGCAGAGGATCGCCCAGGGCGAGGGATGCTCGGTGTTCGAGACCTCGGACCGGCAGAGCAAGGCGATCTCGGTCGCTGACGGCAAGGACGCGGAGTGCAAGGCAGGCGGCTCGCGGATGCTGCACGAGGGCGAGGGCGCCACCTCGCTCTCGTTCGAGGTACCGGAGGGCAGGATCGCCGACGTCGCGTACAGGCTCGGTGCGAAGAGCCCTGGCACCGCGTTCCTGACGGTGACGGCGGAGCGGGAGCAGCAGATCCTGTGGAAGAAGCAGCTCGCCTACACCGCAGGCTTCGTTGGCAAGGCCGGGTTCGCGGTCACGCCGGTAATGATCGTGGTGTGGGGCGCGCCGCCCGGCAAGGACCTCTTCGGCGTGATCGTGGGCCTGGATCCCCGCGACGGCTCGATCCGCTACGAGATCCCCATGGAGAAGGAGTGGTCCGGCGCCATCGACGCCTTCGCCTACAACGGGAAGTACGTGGTGACCAGGTGGTCGTTCGGCCTGCACGCCTACGATCCGGTCACGGGCGAGGAGGCGTGGAGCTACGGCGGGCGCTGAGGCGCGGGACCGCCCGAGGGAATCAAGTCCGGCATGATCGGCCCTGACAGGAGTCCTGTCAGTCCCCCTCACGACGGCGCCAGAGGGCGCTCATCGGGACCGCGTGCAGGTTCGCCGCGAACGGTACGCTCCCCACGCCCATGTGGATCAGGACGCCGCGCACGAACTTCTTTCCGGCGATCTCGGCGAGCGTCGACAATCCCCTGAAATCCTGGCGGCTCGGGGTGGCGGAGGCCTTGACCTCGATTCCTACGACGTGCCCCGCCTCGTCTTCGAGGACCAGATCCACTTCCGCGTCGCCGTGTGTGCGGAAATGGTGGACGCCGACGGACCGTTCGCACCAGCCGGCCTGCTTGACCATCTCCATGGCCACGAAGTTCTCCACGAGCGGCCCCGCCAGCACGGGGTCGAGGTCGAAGCGATCCTCGGTCACGCCCTGGAGATGGGCCAGGAGGCCAGTGTCGCCGAACAGGGTCTTCGGGGCCTTCGCCAGCCGGTGGCCGAGGCCGCTCGTCCAGGCGGGGATGGAACGGATCAGGAAGGTGGACTCGAGCAGGCCGAAGTACCGCTTGAGCGTGGTCTGCGGTATGGCCGCGCTCCTCGAAAGCTCGGCGGAGTTGAGCAGGGAGCACGATCTTGCGGCAAGGATGACAAGAAGCCTGTGCAAGGCCGGGTAAGTCTCGATGTCGGCCAGATCCTTCACGTTCCGCGAGAGCATCGTCGCGACGTACGACTCGAACCATGCCCTGCGCCGCCTGGCCGGCCTGGCGCAGGGTTCAGGGTAGCCGCCCCGGAAGATCCTTTCGAGATAATCCGCCCGCGGGACGGGATCCCGGGCGGCGTCATGGGCCGGGAAACGACTTCCGAAAACATCGTCGATGAAAGTCTCCCGGCGGCCCTCGATCTCGCCCTGGGAGAACGGCCAGAGCGTGGCCACCTCCATCCGCCCGGCGAGGGACTCGGATACCACGGGAAGGAGGAGGACATTGGCGGATCCAGTGAGGATGAAGCGGCCTGGCCTCCTGTCCCGATCGACCGAGCCCTTGATGACCGGGAGCAGGCCCGGCGCCTTCTGGATCTCGTCGATCGCGGCATGACCTTCCAGCCCTGCCACGAAGCCGGCAGGATCGGTCCTGGCTGCGGCAAGCACTCCGGGATCGTCGAGCGTGAGGAGTCGAGCGGGATGATTCCCGGCGATGATCGATTCTACAAGGGTACTCTTGCCGACCAGCCTTGCTCCCGTGATGATCACGACCGGCGTGTCCGAGAGGGCCGCCATGATTCCCGGTGTGATGTGCCTCTGGATCATGGATGAAATATAACCATATGATGGACGATATTCAACCGAATAGTCGAGCGGATACCGTAGGCGAGCCATACGGCTGCCCAGACAAGAAACCTTGCAGGTCCGCCTAGTTCAACCCCGTCCCTGCCGGAGAGGATCCTGGCGATATGCACGCACGGTGAACTCGGCCATGGTCTACCAGGAAGGAGGGGATCTGGTATGGCCTTCTCGGCGTTTTCGGACCCGTTGTCGCAGATAACCGATCCGCTGCAGGCGTAGCTCTCGTGGCGGCGCTGGCATCCCTGGCGGGCGTGTGTCAGGGGTGCGGGTGCGGGGAGGATGATCGGGCGGAGCCGTTCGGCCCGATCGGGACGGGGAGCGTGGGCGTCACGGAGCAGGACTGGTTCCTCGCATTCGTGAGCCTCCCTGGAGAGGAAGTGGGATTCGACCTGGACGGCGAGTGGACTCGGTGCGGCTCGGGGTGCATCAACGATGGCAAGGGAGGCGTGGACAACAGGTTGGGTGCCGTGAAAGATGGTATCGCGGAGAGCGTGGGGAATGAGTGCGACGGCTTTTTCATGTGCGACCCGCAGCACCCGGTGGACACGGGGTCGCTCTCCATGCTCATCAAGACGAGGAGAGGAACGGATGACGAAGGACGGGCCGTGCTGGAGGCCTACGTCTACAACGGGGTGGATACGGATGGCGATCCTTCGGACAACGTCTCGGGCGTGGAGCCGTTCGAGGTCACGCGCGACTCGGTGAACGGGAGTGGCGTGGATCCGCTCGGAGACGCGGCATACAGGTTCGACCAAGGAGGCCGGGTCGATGAAAATGGTTACTGGTTCGAGCCGATTCGCGTGATGATAGTCCGGAGTTCGATTGTACGACCTCCACCCGCATGCTAATCTCGAGGAGTGCTCAGGCTGACGCGGCATGCCAGGAACAGGATGCGGCTGTTCGGCATCCGGCTGGATGATGG
>CAZGVR010000459.1:3015-3331 GCA_964528945.1 uncultured Myxococcales bacterium | reverse complement strand
TGGTAGGCTCGTCGTAGATCAGGATCTGGGGCTCGTGGATGAGCGCCCGCGCCACGCCCACGCGCTTCCTCATGCCGCCCGAGATGTCGGCAGGGTACCTGTCGTGGGCCTCCTCGAGCCCCAGGATGGCGAGCTTCTCCATGACGAGCCGCGCGATCTCCTTGCCGGTCATCCTCGTGTGCTCGCGCAGCGGGAAGGCGACGTTGTCGAAGACCGTCATGGAGTCGAAGAGCGCGGCGTGCTGGAACACCATCCCGAACTTCCGGCGGATCTCCCACATCCTGACCTCGCCCAGCGGGACGATGTCCTCGCCGTC
>CAZGVR010000459.1:0-2951 GCA_964528945.1 uncultured Myxococcales bacterium | reverse complement strand
GGCCGATGATCTGGCGCATGAGGACCGTCTTGCCTGCACCCGACCCGCCGATGACGACGTTGATGCGACCCCTGTGGGTCACCAGGTGCACGCCGCGAAGCACGTGGTTGTCCCCGTACCTCTTGTGCAGGTCCACGAGCCTGATGTGGGCGGCGGCTTCCACGACCCGACGATCACCCGGCCGGTCCTCCTTTGCAAGGGGATCGTGTTGCGCGCGGGCAGCCAGGTGGTAAAGTGTGCCCGGGAGAGCGAGTGGTCCGGACGGCCGCCGTCGGCCCCCGCGAGGGGGACCGCCGGAGGAAAGTCCGGGCTCCGAAGGGCAGGACGGTCCGTAACGCGGACGCCGGGCGACCGGCGGAAAGTGCAACAGAGAGGAGACCGCCACGGCCCGCGAGGGCCGGGGCAAGGGTGAAACGGTGGGGTAAGAGCCCACCGCCCCGGCGGCGACGTCGGGGGCATGGCAAACCCCGTCCGGAGCAAGACCAAGCAGGGAACCTGGGGTGGCCCGTCCCGTAGTTCCCGGGTAGGTCGCAAGAGGCTGGCGGCAACGCGAGTCCCGAGAGGAATGGCCGTCCTAGACAGAACCCGGCTTACAGGACCACTCGCCTCCCCTCAGACCGGCGTCCAGCGAAGCTCGCGCCGATCCCTGTTGCCCTGGTAGAACCTGAAGAGGTTCGGGAGATAGGACCGCGGCTCCGGGCAGGAGACGTTCGTGCCCTCGAGCGCCTGGAGCGCCCTGGTGCAATCGAAGTGCACCTGGTGGTTGAAGTAAGTGAGGATCTCTTCCGGCACCTCGAGGATGCTCCTCACCTGCCTGAGCCTGAGAGGCATCTCGAGAAGCCAGGGAGGAATCCGGCCCATGGGCCCCCTCGCCCCCAGGCCCCGGACTATCTCGGCGTACAGCTCCCGGGCAAGGAGAGGGTGCGGGTCTGCGAGCGCGTAGCAGCCGGTCGCGGCCGGCTCCTTTCTCCACAGCGCGATGGTCCCGTCGACCACGTAGTCGACCGGCACGAAGTTCACCTCGGCCATGGACCCGCCCAGGTACGGCAGCGGCAGGCCGAGCGTCTTCAGCTTGTCGATCAGGACCATCCCGAAGTATGGCCCGTCGAACTTCTGCGTCTCGCCCGTGATCGAGTGGCCGACCACGATCGGGGGACGGATGATCACGGTGGGCAAGTCCCGGGACGCGCGCCGGACCAGGAACTCCGCGTCGTGCTTCGTGGACTCGTAGTGGTTCTTGAATCCCTGCCCCAGGTCCAGGTCGTCCTCGTGGAACACGCCGGTCCATAGCCCGCACACGTAGCAGGTGGAGTAGTAGACGAACCTCCTGAGCTTCTTCAGCCGGCGGCACAGGTCGATCACGTGACGCGTGCCCCAGACGTTCACGCGCCTGGCCGCTGGCTCTGGCACTGCCAGGTCGTAGATCGCGGCGAGGTGGAAGACGTCGGTCACGCGTCCTGCGAGATCCTCCAGCCTCCCGGCATCTAGCCCGAGGTCGGGCACGGTGATGTCGCCCGTGACGATCTCGACGCGCTGGACGCACGCATCCCCGCCGGCACCCAGGAGCCGTGCCTCCTCCCTCGCCCTGAACTCGAACCGCGGCTCGACCAGGCAGATCACGGAAAGCCCGGGCTCGGCTTCCAGGGCCTTCTCGATGAGCTTGCGACCGATGAAGCCCGGATAGCCGGTCATGAAGAGTGTTCTCGAGTCGGGCATGCTCCAGCCTCCGCGTTTCTTATACCCGGTTTCGGGACGCCAGGCACGCCCATCATCCCGCACTTGACTGCAGCCACGGCGGTGATATCGATCCTGCCACATCGAGGAGCGACCATGTCGAGGATCCCGAGCCTGAACGACGTCCTCAACACCCTGACCCGCATGAAGGCGCTGGTCGAGCGGCTGCGCCGCCGCCAGTCCGGGTTGATCGAGGCCGAGGCGTCTTCCTTCCCCCACCGCGTCAACCTCGTCAACTTCAGGGACTCGGACGAGATCGCCGTCGTGGCCTCCGGGTGGTGGGACGACGGGCGCCCCATGCCCGTGACCGTGCACACCGCCATCCACAGGGAGGATGACGGCCACGTGCTCACCATCACGCCTCACCGCGCCGACGGCGAGAGGATCACCGGGCAGGCGGCCATCCACGTGGCCTGGATTGCGATGGCCTAGCTATCCCTCGCCGGCCCGGGCCGCACCCCGAGCAGGATCCACGGTGGCAAGCACGAAGGCACCAGCGATGAACACGAGCACGAGACCGAGGATCCCCAGCCGTGGATTCCCGCCGAGGTCCGCGGTCCAGCCCACGAGCAGCGGCCCTATGAACGTGCCGAGCTTCGCGGTCAGGTTGTAGAACCCGAAGAACTCGCTCGATCGCTGCCTCGGGGTCATGGAGGCGAAGAGGGAGCGGCTCACCGCCTGTATCCCTCCCTGGAAGAGCCCCACTATCGCGGCGAGGACGTAGAAGTGCGCCCCCGTGCGCATGAAGCAGGCAAAGACCACGACCACCGTGTAGGCAGAGATGCCTGCGAAGATCATGGGGCGCCTCCCGGCCCGGCGAGACAGCAACCCGTAGATCCATGCTGCCGGGATCCCTATGAACTGCACCATCAGCAGCGCGCCCATGACGTCCCTGGCGCCAAGGCCGATGTCGGTCGCGAATGCCGCCGACATCTTCTGCACCGTCCCGATCCCGTCCCCGAAGAACCAGACCGCCACGAGGCAGAGGAAGAGGTCCCTGTACGTCCTCAAGCGGCGGAAGGTGCCGGCGACCCCCATGAACCCCGCCCGGGCGGCATCGAGCACGCCGGCGGTGCGCTCCGGGCGCGGCTCCCGCACCGTCACGAGGACCGGCACCGCGAAGATCGCCCACCAGATCCCCGTGAGCACGAAGCTGAGCCGGACCGCCACTGCCTCGGGCGGCGTGTGGAAATCGGCTGACGGCGGCCAGACCTGGT
>CAZGVR010000458.1:2242-3354 GCA_964528945.1 uncultured Myxococcales bacterium | reverse complement strand
GATAGCCGTGATGACCGGATAGGCGTATGCAGGCGCGGCAGGTGAGGATTCCGCGCCGCCGTGCTCGTCACGCAGGCGTCCCGGGCCCGAGCGCAGGAGGTGGAGGGCGGGGTCACCATAGGGGGCGGACAGGGAGACCAGGGCACGGCGCCCCTCGACCTCTCCGCGGATCTCGACTACACGGGCTCCGGGGACCAGATGTTCGACGAGGATGCCTGGACCGAGGCGCAGTCCGTGCTCCAGGTGGGCGGGCTGTCCAAGGGCAAGGGCTACTCCTCGTACATGTTCGGCGGGAGCGTGACGCTGGGGGCCGGCGTGGAGGGCGGGACGACCATCATCCCGTCCACCGTGCCCGAGTGGTACATCGTCCAGCCGGGCGACACGCTGCTCGGCATCGCGGCCGGCTTCTTCGGCAACCCGGACATATGGCCCGAGATCTGGAGCCTGAACCCGGAGGTCACGAACCCGAACTGGATCTACCCCGGACAGAGGCTCCATCTCCTGAAGGCCGTGGACGCGAAGGCGCTCGGCACCGGACCGGCCGAGGCCGCGGCCCCGCAGATCCTCATCGAGGCCAAGTGGAAGCCGGGGACGGTCTTCTTCCGGAACCCCGGTTTCGTGGACAAGGAGATCGAGGAGGCTTCCGGGAAGATCATCGGGTCCTTCCACGATGTCGGCTACCTGAGCTACCTGAACAGCGTCTACATCAAGTACGAGGAGGGGAAGGCGCCATCCGTGGGCGCGACCGCGACCGTGTACAGGATCGAGAAGGAAGTGAAGGATCCCGGCAACAAGAAGAAGATCCACGGCAAGCTCGTCCGGATACTGGGCACCGTGAAGGTCACGGAGGTGGACGAGGAGCACAGGATCGCGACGGCGCTCGTCACGGAGTCCATCGACGTCATCAAGCGCAAGGACCTGGTCGGTCCGGTCAGGTGGAAGCTGGCCACGGTGGAGCCCGTGCCCGGCGCCCTCGACCTCGATGGCAAGGTGATCGCGGCGCTCGAGCCGGTGGGCAACATCGGCGAGGGGCACGTCGTGTTCATCGACATGGGCTTCGAGGACGGGATCGTCGAGGGGAACAAGCTCTTCGTAGTGCGAAAGGGCGACCA
>CAZGVR010000458.1:0-2232 GCA_964528945.1 uncultured Myxococcales bacterium | reverse complement strand
ACCAGTACCAGAAGGTCATAGGCAAGAAGGATCTCGATCCCGACCTCCCGTGGGAGGACATCGGCGAGATCATCGTGCTGGAGGCGCTCAAGAAGACCTCGACGTGCCTCCTCGTCTACAGCTCCTGGGACGTGAAGGTGGGTGACAGGGTGGAGCTCAGGCGCGGGTTCTGATCCATGCGCAGCCTACCCGACCCCGGTCGCCTGCTGGCACTCCTGCCCCTCCTCGCCGGCCCGCTGCTCATGGCGGCCGCGTCTGCCGACTCGGACATGTACGCCAAGCTGATCGAGATCCACGGGACGTACCTCGAGGACGGGCAGCCAATGCCCTGCGGCGCAGGGACGCTGGATCCGGGCGAGGAGCTTCGGATCTCCGAGTGGTTCGAGAAGGTCGCGGGCTGGCCCAACTTCAGGGAGGCGTACCCCAAGGCGACATGGGCCACGGACCCGGCCGCCTGCAGGGTCCCCATGAGCTCGACGGAGTGCCTCTCCACCCTCAAGGTGATGGGCGTGCCGCACGAGGTCGTGCCGCCTCCGGACGCGCCCGGGGTCCACACGCCGGTCAGGATCACCGGGGCCGTGAACGGGGTGAGCTACGTCCACGGGCAGCCCCTGATCGTGGACTGCGAGCTGGCCGCGTCGCTCCCCAGGGTCTCCAGCATCCTCCGCGAGTGGGACGTGACCGAGGTCGGCATCCTGTCCGCGCACAGGCCAGAAGCGATCTACTCGTTCCACATGTTCGGGCTCGCGCTCGACGTCAACTGGATCAAGTCGGACCGCTGGCTGCGGGCGATGTGGGTCAAGACCGACTTCGTGGAGACGCCCGAGGTCGCGACCTGCGACGCGACCGGGCTCATGGGCATAGCGAGGGACCTCGTGGGCATCGCCTGCGATCTGTGGGAGGCCAGGGCGATGAACACCGTGATCACCCCGAACTACAACAAGGGCCACGACAACCACTACCACCTGGACATCCGCCCGGGGGACAACAGGTTCTTCATCAACTGACCGCCCGGTCCCCCCTCGTTGAAACGCCATCCTCCTTCTGCTACGGTCGCGGCGTGATCGGGCGATGGACATCTCTCACCCGGCGCGGCGCCGCGGTGCTCGCGCTCGTCCTTCCCCCGGTGCTCCTGGCCGCCACGTGCAGCGGCAAGAAGGGCCCCGGCCAGGCCGCGGTGGAGCCCACGGTCTTCCTGGTGACGCCCGGCGGCTCCGAGGTCCGGGTGAAGGTGGAGATCGCGAGGACGGCCTCGGAGCGGCAGCGCGGGCTCATGTACAGGGAGAGCCTCGAGAAGGGCACGGGGATGATCTTCGTCTTCGACGACCCCGGGGTCCAGGTGTTCTGGATGAAGAACACGATGATCCCCCTCGACATGATCTTCATAGGCGAGGACCTGGCCGTCGTGGGCGTGGTCGAGAGCGCCGAGCCGCTCACCCTCACGCCGAGGACCGTCGGCGTGCCTTCCCTCTACGTCCTGGAGGTGGAGGGCGGTTTCGCTGCGCTCCACGGGATCGTCGCTGGCACGAAGGTGAGGTTCGTCGGGCTCGACGTGCCCGGCGTCGACTAGCCGGATGGTTGCTTTTTCCGCGCGGCCCCTTCGGCGGGGCTCACGCGCGGGGAGGTTGGCGAGATGGAAGTTCACGGAAACACCGGGTTCGCGGCGCCCTGCCGCGCCATGATAGTGCTCGCGGTCTCGATGGCGGTCGTCCTCGCGTCCTGCAAGGGCAAGAAGCAGAAGGGCGTGGAGCCAGGGGAGGGCGAGGAGATCGCGCCGGCCGGCGAGCCCGTCGAGGTCATGGAGGCCCCGGAGGGACAGGCCGGCACCAAGCTCAGGCCCACTGCCGAGGACTTCAAGAGGCTCTTCGAGCCGCCCCCGTGTCCGGAGCCGACCAGCGAGGATCCGCTCCAGGGCACGTTCACGCTCGAGCAGGCGCTCCAGGGCATCTCGAAGCCGGACGGCGCCGGAAACCCGAAGGCGACCATCGAGACCAACAGGGCCGGGAGCTTCACGTGCGAGCTCTTCGCCGACAAGGCGCCCGGGACCGTGGCCAACTTCATCGGGCTGGCGCGCGGTCTCAGGGACTGGTGGAACCCGCGCACGTGCCTGTGGGTCAAGAAGCCCTACTACGACGGCCTCGTCTTCCACCGGGTGATCCCGGAGTTCATGATCCAGGGCGGCTGCCCGCTCGGCACCGGCACGGGCAATCCCGGATACACGTTCGACGACGA
>CAZGVR010000457.1:0-3357 GCA_964528945.1 uncultured Myxococcales bacterium | reverse complement strand
ATCCGGTCCCGGATCCGGCGATGGCAATGAGTTCGAGACGCAGAACGCCCCTGAGTACGCGGCCACGCCCCCGGCTCCTTCTTACGCATCGCCGTCCGCCGGTTACGTGTCGCCGTCCCCGGGGTACGGCGCGCCCGCGGCCGCCTACGCCTCGCCCTCGATCTCCGCCTCGAGCTTCGTCACCGACGTCTGGGCGAGGTCCCAGCAGGATGGCAGCTACGCGACCTACGCGTCGATCCTGGCCGAGGACTTCGTGGGCGTGTCCATGCTGGCGAACCAGAAGAAGAAGCAGGATCTGAACAAGAAGAAGTGGCTCAAGAAGAGGAAGGGCGTGCTCGACGAGGGATGCGTGTTCACGGTCTCGAACCTATCGGAGCGTAACGCCGGCTACGGCGGCGAGGTCGTGGTGACGCTCGACTACGTCTGGAACCCGGCCGACTTCTGCGACCAGGGGAGCAAGTCGCTCGTTCTGCGCCCCAACGGGTCATCCTGGCTCGTCGCGCGCGAGGAGACCACAGCGGTCGACGAGTGCAAGTTCGCCTCGTACGCGACCTACCGCGCCTTCGTCATATCCTTCGCCTCCTCGTTGCGCTCGAACAAGTGGGACTATATCTCGTCGCACACGCAGTTTCCGGTCAATCTCGCGGACTCGACGACCGGGTACTCGTCCTACGACGTCACGAACCTGTCCCAGGTCAAGTCGTCCGCCTGGATCGGCGAGCTCGAGTGGGCCCGCGTCGAGCCTTCCGGCCACTCGAAGACCGACAAGGGCTTCCAGTACGACTATTCCTACACGTACGACGGCTACGGCCAGGGCACGCTCACGGTCCGCGTCACCGACCTGACCTACGCGACGGTCTACTCGGCGCAGTACGCGTTCTCCTTCGCGACCGACCGCTGGTACCTCACCAAGCGTACATTCCTGGGCATGTACTGAAGCACGAGGCTGGATCCCGGTCCAGGCCGCCCGGCACGGCACCACGAGCGCCCCCACGCCACAGCTCGACCTTGCCGGGCTGCTTGCCTATGCTGCGCGGGTACCCCGTGCTCGCTCCCTGGCCCTGCGGATCAGCCCCAGGGCTGCCAGGTCATAGAGCCTCTCTCCGCAGCGGCGGCATTCCTCCATCTCCACTCCCTTGACGATCACGGCCCTGCCGCCTGCCATCGTCTTCACGTTCCGCTTGACCTTGCTCATCGGTTCGTGGCCGCAGGTCGGACACTTGGGTCCGGCGTGTGTTCGACTCATGGCACGCTCCTCTTGGAGGAAACAAGGATGTACAGGACGTCGCGCCCCCCCTCCTTCCTGATGACTCCCTTCGTGTATATGGGAATGCCGCTGAAATTCACTCCCACGATCACGTAGAGGGTTTCCCGACCAGCGGGCCTCCTGCCGGCCTTCGAGCGCAAGGTCTTGTGAATGCCGGGTGCCGAGAGGATGGCTTCCAGGGCGTCCTCGGGCTCCAGGCGGTCAGCCTCGAGCTCGAGCCTGGCCTTCTCGGTAAACCGCACATCGCGGCGAACGATCAGCTTCTTGATGCGTACCAGGACATCCATCGCCTGGATTATAGCACACGGGGCGAGGGGCGCGATGCTGCCCGGAACGGCTCGCCCCGCCCCGACAGCCCTCTTGCCCTACAGGTCCGCAGCCACCACCGAGAACTTGTTCGACGAGTCGTCCACGACGCGCGTCTTGTGCCCGGGCCCGAGCTTGTCGTCCAGGAACCGCTCGAGCCGCGCCTTCATGCCCGTGGACACGAGGAAGTACTGGCGCTGGCCCCTGTGCTCCTGCACCCAGCGGTTGAACCGCTCGTCGTTCATGGTCTCGTTGATGATGGCGCGCCCGCCCGTGTAGAAGTTCTCGCCCTTCCAGTTGAGCTTGTACACGATGAGCCGCTCCTCGGGGCTGCGCCTGTCCCTGTAGTAGCTCCTTATGATGTTGCCCTGGCTCCAGTGCGGCGAGATCTCGGGCAGGTACACGTTCATGGCCCAGCCCGCGAACGCGCACGCGACCACGAACATGCCCACGACCGCCCACTTCCTCACGCGCGGGAGCATCATGAGCACGATTACCGCGGCCGCCGCGAGCGTGAACACCGTGAGGATCGCGGTGTAGTCCCACCTGTCCCCGGCCGGCCACGCGCGCGTGTAGTTGTACATGAAGAGCTGTATGAACCGCTCGTACCCCTTGAGCCCCACGGACGGCCGGAACGCGATGTCGCGGCCGATGAACGCGAACAGGACGAAGCTGCCCGCGATCGCGGCCGGCGCGTACCTCACCCTCTCCTTGGCGAGGTCGTTCAGGAAGATGCCGATGGCGATCGCGAGCGGCGGCACGGCCGGGAACACGGAGTGGTGGAACTTCGTCATCATCATGGAGAACAGGAGGTACGCGCACATGAACCAGGCGAGCAGGAACACGAACGCCGGGTCCTCCATGAAGCCCGCGGCCCGCTTCCTGAAGCTCCACAGCCTGTACGTGAGCGCGGCCGGGATGAACCCGGTCCACGGGAACGTGCCCACCCCGAGCTGCAGCGCGTAGTAGTCGAAGTTGCCCGTGTCCCCGTGCACGCCGATCGCGAGCCTGTTGATCTGGTCGTGCACCAGGAACCTGTCCAGGAACGGCGCGCCGTGCCTGAGCACCATCGCGATGTACCACGGGAACCCCACGCACAGCACCACGAGCGCCCCGCGCCACAGCTCGACCTTGCCGAGCTGCTTCCAGTCGCCGGTGATGAGCAGGTGCAGGGCCGCGACCCCTCCCGGCAGCACGATGCCCGGCAGCCCCTTGCCCAGCATGGAGAGAGAGGCGCAGATGTAGAAGCCCAGCAGGTACATGGTGCGCGCGGACCGGTCGTTGCGGATCGTGTAGAGCACGAGCGCGAGCGGGATGCCGAAGATCGGGCCGAGCGCCCAGACCGGGAAGCGCACGATCTGCGACTCCACGCGCGGCCCGCCCAGGTCGTCGTCGATCTGGCCGTAGGTCCCGTAGTTGAACTCCATGCCGCGCGTGCCGTAGTAGAGAAGCTGGCTGAGCCCGACCAGCACGAAGCCGAGCACGAGCAGGTGGAACCCGCTGACCGGGATCGTGAACCTGCCGAGCTTGAGCCCGTGGACCTTCACCCTGTTGGCCGGGTCCTCGTACATGCCGACCAGGAGCAGGCTCATGGCCGCGGTCATGGGCGCCACGAAGCTCATGTCCACCATGGTCTGGTGCGAGAGGAAGAAGAAGAACGGCATGGTGAGCAGCACCAGGGCAGACGCCACGCCCGCGCCGCGGCCCCACCGCCTGCCGACCGCGTGGTGCACGAAGAGCGCGGCCACGATCGCGATCACGCCCATGGGCGCGCGCGCGCCCCA
>CAZGVR010000456.1:0-3394 GCA_964528945.1 uncultured Myxococcales bacterium | reverse complement strand
GTGAGGAAGGGAACCACCTACCTCGTGGCAGGGGAGGACGTCGGCCGCGCCAAGATCGACAAGGCCACGAAGCTGGGGACGAAGGTAATATCGGAGGCCGGGCTCGAGGATCTCATGGCGTGAGGATCACGGCCCGCGGCAAGGGATGCGCCACGCGTCCAGGTCCATGTTCTTGATGAGCGTGTCCAGGTTCATGGCGTTGGCCTGGGGGCAGATGGTGGAGACAAGCCCGGCGCCGCCGTACTCGATCTGGAAGACCGCCTTGCCCGCTTCCACGAACGGGAGCACCAGGCCGCACTCGTCCCAGGAGAAGCACTCCTCGTTGAGCTGCCAGTCGAACCATGGGAGCAGATCGTCGATCTGCTCGAGGTCGTTCTTCAGGCCGACGCCCAGCCCGCGCGCGTGCGCCTCGTCCGCGATGAAGCGGTTGTAGTCCAGCTGCGTGTCGTAATCGAGGGGGAAGCCCGGGTCGTTGGTGTACCCGTCCATGTTGTCCGGATCCACGCCGTCGCAGTCCTTGGCCACGGCCAGGTCCAGCCGCGCGCGCATGACGTCGCGGACTCCCGCGTCCCTCGTGTCGAGCCACCTCTCGCCGGGCCACCCGTCGAGCCCGTTCCCCAGGGCCGAAGGAGGGAAGTCGTCCCTGTCGTCGCGCCAGTCCTCCCAGCTGCCGCCGCTGAAGTAGCAGACCACGATCCTGCCTTCCGCGTGGAGCGCGTCTATCGTCTCCTGCAGGGTGTCGAAGAGGTCGATGTCGTACATGTCCACGTCGAGGCTGGTGTCGAGCGGCATGCCCGAGAACTGTATCTGCCACGATGTCCCGGGCGCCGGCCTCCAGATCCCGGGGCCGGGGCCGTCGTCATCGACCGCGTCGGCGGCCGTGTCCGGAGGCGTCTCGGTCGACGTGTCCGCCGAGGTATCTACTGCAGTGTCGGCGGCCGTGTCCGTCCCCGGATCCAAGGCCGTGTCAGCGTCGTCCTGTGTGCCGCCACCACCGCCGCACGCGCATGCATGCCCGGCGATTCCCATCACGAGGGCGGCTCTTTCGAGCGATAGCGACTTCATCTTCATCGACCTCCCCTCCCTACGTCTTCAGCTTCCATCCCAGCCGGCGCTCCACGGACTCGACCTTGCCCTTCAGCCCGCCCTTCCTGCCCTTCCTGTAGTCGACCTTGATCGAGACGGTCACCCTGTCGCAGTCCTCGCTCATGCGCACGAAGCAGCGCTTCACCACCGCCATGACCTCGTCCCACTCCCCCTCCACGACCGTGCCCATGGCGTGCGCCCTGTAGTCGAGGCCGCTCCGGTCCACGATCTCCAGGGATCTCGCGACGTGATCACCCACGCCCTCGCCCTTTCCGAGCGGAGCGATGCTGAACTCCAAGAGCACCATTGCCGGCCTCCTCCCCTGTCAACCCATGACCAGGAAGCGCTCGAGCGCCCTGGTCATCATGTCGTGATCCATGACTCCACCCGTTTCCCTGATGGAGTGCATGCCCAGGATCGGATTCCCCACGTCCACGGTCAGGACCCCGGTCCTGGAGGCCGCGATCGGGCCTATGGTCGATCCGCTCTGCATGTCGCTGCGCGTGACGAAGCGCTGGACCGGAACGCCCGCCGCAGCACACGCGGCCTCGAAGATCGCCCAGCCTTCCGCGTCGGTCGCGTAGCGCATGGATGCGTTCACCTTGAGCACGGGCCCGCCGTTCAGCGCCGGACGGTGCTTCGGGTCGTGCTTCCCCTGGTAGGACGGGTGCACGGCGTGGGCCATGTCTGCCGACACCATGATCGACCGCCTGGCCGCGCGCATCAGCGCCTCGCGTCCCTGGCCGAGCGCTATGGTGATGCGCTCCATCAGATCCCCCAGCATCGGCGAGGCCGCCCCCTGCGGAGTGGCGCTCCCGACCTCCTCGTTGTCCGTGAGTATCACGATCCTCGTGGCAGGAGCCGCGGCTCCAGAGGACCTCGCGAGCGCGGTCGCGGCCGCATGGCACATGGCCAGGTCGTCTAGCCTGCCGCTCCTGAGCAGGTCGCCGGCCGCGCCGGCGAGGGCCGCGGGCTGGGCATCGACCAGGAACAGGTCGTGCGCTAGCACGTCGCCGGGCTCCACGCCCAGCTCCGCGGCGATGATCGACGCGACCGGATCCGGCTCGGGCACCTTCCCGCCAGAGGCGAGGGAGAGAACGGCCGGCATGTGATCCTGGGCGTTCGGCTTGAGGCCCTCGTCGTTCACCTTCCTGTCGAGGTGGATCGCCAGCCCGGGCACGAGGACGAGCGGCCTCACGGGTGAGACCAGCACGGTCACGTGCCCGCGAGGCGCATCCTTGGATCGAAGGGCGACGCGACCGGCCAGCCGGAGATCCCGGTCCACCCAGGTCGCCAGGACCGGGCCGCCGTACACCTCGACGCCGAGCGTCAGGTACCCCGAGGCCTCGGACACCGCGTTGGGCTTGATCTTGAGCGCTGGGCTGTCGGTATGGGCGCCGATCATCCTGAACCCTGCCTCGGCCGGCGAGGCCGTGCCCGCGACGAACGCCGCAACGGCCGAGCCGTTCCGGACGACATGGTACTTCCCGCCCGGCCGGATCTCCCCGGCGCCGGCCTCGTCCAGCCTCGCGCGCCCCTCCGCGTCGAGACGCCCGGAGATCCACCTGGTGGCGTGCCAGGCCGTGGGGCTCGCGTCCAGGAAGGCCATCAGGTCGGAAATCCCGGCGTCCGGCGTCCCGCCTGTCGTGTCCATCGTCATCGCTGACCTCCTCTCGGGGATGGCCCTGCCGGCCATGTCCATCCGCCCTCTTTACACCCGCGGATCCTTTCAATATAGATGATCCTCCATCACCATGAAAACCACACGGGGCTTGTGCAAATGAACGGCGAATTCCGCGAGTGCCTGACTTTCGACGATGTCCTCCTCGAGCCGGCCTGGAGCGAGGTCCTGCCCAAGGAGGTCAACGTGGCCACCAGGCTCACGAGGGACGTGAGGCTCAACATCCCGCTGATCTCCGCGGCCATTGACACCGTGACCGAGCACAGGACCGCCGTGGCCATCGCCAGGGACGGCGGGCTCGGCGTGATCCACAAGAACATGACGGTCGAGGAGCAGGCGGCCCAGGTGGTCCGCGTCAAGAAGTCGGAGTCTGCGCTGATCGAGGATCCTGTCGTGGTCTCGCCCGACGCCCCGCTCGAGCAGGCGCTCGGCCTGATGCGGGAGCACGAGATAAGCGGGCTCCCGGTCGTGAAGGACGGCAAGCCAGTGGGCATCCTCACGCACCGGGACGTGAGGTTCGAGACCGACAGGAAGAAGCGCATCTCCGAGCTGATGACGAGCAAGCTCGTCACGGTCCGCCAGGACATCAACCTCGACGAGTGCAAGTCACTGCTGCACAGGTACCGG
>CAZGVR010000455.1:0-3400 GCA_964528945.1 uncultured Myxococcales bacterium | reverse complement strand
AGCTAGCCGCGCCAGGTCGGGACCTGCCGATACGAACAGTTGGGATGTTGTGCGGTGGTGGCCGCCTCCGTCATGCTTCCTCGATCATGAGACGCGGATCGATCCAGCTCCGTGAGGATCTTGCATCGGGCGAAACCGGCGTATAACCTCCGGGGCATGGCGGATCGAGACCTCTGGAAGGCCGTGGCGGAACGCTACGACCAGGCATGGGGCGAGGTCCTGCTCGGCGTGGCCGCGTACGGCTCGCGGGCGCGGGGTTGCGGCTCGGAAGACAGCGATCACGACATCCTGGTCGTCTGCACGGAGCTGCCGGCCGATCCGTTCGAGAGGAGACGCGCTGTCAGGCGGCCCCTGAAGGGGCTCGAGCAGGCGGCAATGGTCCACGTCCTGGCCCGCACCCGCGGCGAGTTCCTGTCGGACGTCACGGCCCTTCACCTCGATCTCGCGCTCGACGCGATCGTGCTCCTCGAGCGGGACGAGTTCCTGTCGAGAAGCCTCGGGCGCGTTCGAGACCTGATCTCCATGGCCGGCCTCAGGCGGGATCCTGACCTCGGCTGGAGCTGGATCGAGCAGCCTTCCGTCGCAGACTGGGCGATCCGCTGGGATGGCGTGAGGGTATGACCGGTCGCGACGACTCGGCCTTCCGGCTGGGCATGGCCGAGCGCCTCCTGGCCAGGGGACTGGAGGCGTCGGCCCGCGGCGAGTGGCGGGAGGCCTCGCTCTTCGCGAGGAGCGCCATCGAAGCCGCGTCCAAGTCCATCATTGCGTGCTTCTCGTCGGTCCCGCGGTCGCACGAGCCGGGTGCGCTGCTCGAGCGCGCCCTCGGTCACGATGCGTTTCCCGGGCAGCTGAAGGACGAGGCGAGGCGTCTTGCCGGGGAATGGGACGCATACGGGATGGAGGAGCACGTCCTCCTGTCTTACGGGGATGAGGTCAACAGGATCGATCCCTGGACGCTGGTGACGTCCGGGAAGGCCGGCGAGGCCATCGCGGAAGCCACCCGCGCGGTCGACTTCGCATCCCGCGTGCGCAGCTCGGTGTTCGGGCCGGATCGCGAGCGGTAATCGCCCGCCATCCCCTCTGCCGGAGGTGCTCTCGGACATGCGCAAGAAACGCCGCTTCCCATGTTTCGCGTTTTCCGCCCTCGCCGTGACCGCGGCTGCGTGCGGCGGCGGGCACGGCCAGGACGGCGATGCCGGCGACGACTCGCCGCCCGACGCTATCGTGGATCCACCGCACGACGACCCGTTCTCGCGGCTGGTGAGGTGGGCGAACACGGGCGAGGACAAGGTGACGCGCGACGACCTGAGGGCATGGTCGGGAGGCGCCCTCTCCGTCGTGAACTCGGCCTGGGACGGGACCCGCGTGAGGCTCTTCGGCGCCAGGAACGAGGTGGTCTCGTTCGTGCTCGTGCTCGAGGCGCCCGTGAGCACGGTCACGGGCGTCACCGTGGAGTTCGGCGCGCTCTCGGGACCCGGCGGGTACGAGATCTCGTCCCGGACCGCGGAAGGCGACGGCGTGTTCGACTGGACCGGCAGGAACGTGGAGATGTTCCAAGTGGGCTACCTGCCCATCGAGGGCCTGAGCAGGCTCTCATACGACACCTACGACGAGCGGCACGTGCCAGAGCGGCTGCGCAGGCCGTTCACGGGCGAGGGCCTTGGCGAGGGCGGGTGGACGGACCGGCCCGACGCGGGCAAGGAGTACCCGGACGTCGCCGTGCCCATCGAGCTGGCCCAGCCCTTCGAGGTCGCGGCCGGGACCAGCCAGTCCATCTGGATCGACGTGTACATCCCGCGGGACGCGCCGGCCGGCGATTACGTGGGCACGATCATGACGGGCGAGGACGGGTGGTCGCCCGCCTTCCCCATGGTCGTGGACCTCGAGGTGCGCGACTTCACGCTGCCGGACGAGCCCGCGCTCGGCACCATGCTCTACCACAGCTACGGGAACATCAACTCCCGCTACCTGGGCGAGCCCTGGCCCTGGGATCCGGCGGACCTCGAGGAGTCGCTGCTCGTCCGGAACCGCCACTTCCAGATGGCGCACCGCCACAGGATCTCGCTCATCGGCGACGAGGGGTCGGACGCGTGGGAGGAGGACAGGCCGAGATCCGAGTGGGAGCCGCGGCTCGACGGCACGCTGTTCACGCCGGCCGAGGGATACGATGGCCCTGGAGAGGGCGTGGGCAACGGCGTGTACTCGATCGGCACGTACGGCAGCTGGGCATGGCAGTCCGAGGGCCAGGCAGGCATGTGGTCGCACTCGGACGGCTGGGCTTCGTGGTTCGCGGCGAACGCGCCTGACGCCGAGTACTTCCTGTACCTCATCGACGAGTCGGACGACTACGTCCGGATCGAAGAGTGGGCAGGCTGGATCCAGGATAACCCTGGACCGGGGCGCGATCTCCTCTCCATGGCCACCAGTACCATGCCCGAGGCGCGCGTGAACATGCCCAGCCTGGACGTGCCCTGCACGTGGGCCCCGGCCATCGGCGATCCGGCCGAGTACCAGGCTGCCGTGGACTTCTACGTCGAGACCCCGGGCAGGCGCGCGTGGATGTACAACGGCTACCGCCCCTGGACCGGATCCTTCGCGACCGACGACGACGGCGTGGCCCTGCGCGTCCTCGCCTGGAGCCAGTACGCGAAGCGGATCTCGCGGTGGTTCTACTGGGAGTCCACGTACTACGACAACTTCCAGGGCGGCATGGGAGACACGGACGTGTTCTCGACGGCCCAGACCTTCGGCAGCCACGACGGTTTCGACGAGGTGCTGGGGGAGACCGGCTGGAACTACGGAAACGGCGACGGCGTGCTCTTCTACCCGGGCACGGACCTCGTGTTCCCGGAGCGCTCGCTCGGGGTCATGGGGCCGCTCGCGAGCCTTAGGCTCAAGCACTGGCGCCGCGGCATCCAGGACGGCGACTACCTGGCCATGGCCGAGGCCGTGGATCCGGCGGCCACGCAGGCGGTCATCGACGGCGTGCTGCCCATGACCCTGTGGGACTACGGCGTCTCGGATCCCGGGGATCCCACCTGGGTCCGGACGGACATCTCCTGGTCGAACGACCCTGACGTGTGGGAGGCGGCTCGCGCGGCGCTGGCGGACATCATCGAGGGCGGCTAGGACGAGACTCGCGTGCCTCGATCCGCGATCGATGCTATCATGTATCGTTTGGTCAACAAGGAGCCGACATGATGATGAGGGCATTTCCGGGCTGGCTCGCCATGGTGGCGTTCCTCTTCACTGCCTGCGGCGCCGACAAGGGGAACGACCTCCCGTTCTTTGACACCGGGGCCGACACGGACCCCGACACCGCGGGCGACGGCGTGACCGACTCACCCGCCGACTCGCCGACCGATCCGTGCACATAAGGATCGATCTTGCGGTCGACCAC
>CAZGVR010000454.1:0-3400 GCA_964528945.1 uncultured Myxococcales bacterium | reverse complement strand
TGGTTCGCGAACGGGATCACGCGGGTGTAGATCTCGGTGGTCGCCGCATCATGAAAAAAAAGAATGCGCGCGCCGGGAACGTCGCGCCCGTGCCGCACCGCTGCCATGATCGGCACGGCCCTGCGCACTGCCGCGAGCACGTCGCAGTTGCGGGTCCCCTCCCTTACCACGGCGAGCGCCTCCTGCCGGGCCGCGTCGGCCGAGCCTGGCACGACCTCGTAGGGACGTATGGCCGTGCACCATCGGAACAGGTAGTCGCACGCGAGCAGCGAGTGCCAGAGCGCCGTGACCTTCGAGATGTCCAGCATCTGGCTCAGGTCCTTGCCGTACGGGTTCCATATGCGGAGCCGCTCCGCCCCCAGCTTCCTGAGCACCCTGGCGTAGGACGGGCCGTAGTGCGGCAGCAGGCACGGGCCGTGAGCTGTCAGGATGAAGAAGGACTTCTTCTCTGGCGGCAGGCACGGGTCCAGGGCCCAGTTCACGAGGTCGCCCAGGATGATGGCGTGCGGGTTGCACTCGCGGCCGTCCGAGTACCTCTCGCCCAGCAGCCGCGACTCGTCGGACGGCTGCGGCAGGACCTTCACCTGCAGCCCGGCCGCCTCGAAAGCGCCCGCGAACGCGTTTGTGTGGTCCCCGAACCAGGGCACCGCGACGACCGTGTCCCTCACGTCGCTCGACTGCCTGAAGACCGCGGGGAACACGTGCGCTTTCGCGGCCGCGGGCCTGGACGTGCCGCGCCACCTCCTCGAGATGGCGTCGGCGAGCGCCTCGAGCCGCGTCTCGAGCCCGGCCTCTGCGCTGTGACCGTCCAGCTCTATGGTCAGCGACGGCCGGTCGGAGAGGATGTCGGACAGGTACTTGGTCGTGAAGGCGTCCGGGCCGCAGCCGTAGTAGGAGAGGTAGACCGCATACGCGTGCGGGTTTCCGGCCAGCGCGCCCGCGGCCCTCACGTGATCAGATGCGATCTTCCACTGCACGAACGAGAGCTGCTGCGGCACCTTGCCGCCCGCCAGGATCGTGTCGTGCGGGAGGGCTGTGAGCCCCAGTTTCTCTATCCTGCTGGCAATCTGGAGGTTGAGCAAGGGATCGTAGAGCGTGTACGGCCGGCCGAACACCACGATGACAGGCCGCTCGCGCGTGGCCTCCGCCAGGACCGGTATGCCCATGGACTCGGCCCTGGTGCGGATGGCCTCCTGCCGCACGAGCGCGTCCTCGAGCGCCTCCTCCACCTGCCCGTAGCCGAAGCCGCCCAGCGGCTCGAGCGCCTCCGTGAGCGACTTGCAAGAGACCTTGAACAGGGCCGGGTTCGGGGAGACGTGCGGCACCAGGATCGGGATGCCGGCGGCCGCCGCCCTCTCTCCCAGCGCCGCCTTCACGATCGGCCCCAGCTGCTGGCCGTAGATGCAGTGCATCAGCCTGATCGAGTCGGGCTTCACCAGGCTCGGGTCCTGCCTGTACTCGCCGATCGACGGCAGGAACATGGCGCGCGCCCCGCGATCGATCAGGTCGGCGCAGTGGGCGATGGCGATCTTCATGGGTATGCACTGCTCGGCGCGGCTCAGGGAGATGCCCTGCTGCATGATCTCCGGGGTCGTGGTGCCGGACAGCCCGACCTCGAGCCCGAGGTTCTCGAGCAGGGCCCGCGCCATGGGGCCGACGTCCCAGGTCTGGTGTGCTCTGGGCAGCCCGATCCTGCCGGCCACGAGCGGCGGCACTCCCCTGTCCATGCCGTAGAGCCGGGCGCGCGCCTCGAACAGGTCATCGTCCCCGGTCTTGCGCGGAGAGGCGGGGTCCACCTGATCCCCGTGGCCGTCGCTCCAGCGGCCGCACGCGTCGCCGGTGTAGAGGCGGACGGTCTGCCCCCCGTCACCACCGCCTGCGACGGCGACCGAGAACTCCATGCGGGTCACGGTGCAGCTCCCGCCGCACCCCTTGCACCTTATCGGCCTGGTGGTCCTGGGGGAGTGGGGTATGGATCGCGAAGCCAGGTCGTGATCGGCTCCGGCGTCGGCCTCCTCCAGCGCGATCATGGCAGCGCCCATGGCCCCGCCGAGCGGGCCCCATTCCGACACGTGGATGGGCCGGCCGAGCAGCCTCTCCATCTCCCTGCGGACCACGCGCGACCTGGACACGCCTCCGGCGAACACGATCCTCTCGCCTGGCGCCCTGGGGCCCACGACCTTCTCCATGTAGTTCCTTGCAACCGAGCAAAGGAGCCCGGCGGCCAGGTCCTCGACCCTCGCTCCCTCCTGCATGCGCGACACGAGGTCCGAGTCCATGAACACCGTGCACCTGGCGTGCAGGTCGGAAGGCGTCCCGGACCGCTCGGCCGCGTCGTCGAGGTCGGCAACGTCCATTCCGAGCCGGACGCACTCCTCGAGCAGTAGCGACCCGGTCCCTGCAGAGCATGCGGTGTTCATGGCGAAGTCCGTGACCGCCTCGCCGTCCAGGCGCACGAACTTGGCGTCCTGCCCACCGATCTCGAAGAGCGTGTCGGCCTCGGGGTCGATGGCCCTCATGGACCTGGCGTGCGCCGTGATCTCGTTCACGGTGCGGTCCGCATCGAGCAGTCTCGACGCGAGCTTGCGGCCCGAGCCCGTCACTCCGATTGCCATGACCCTGCGCCCCTCGAGCGCCTGGCTGGTCCTTATCTTCTCGAACTCCTCGGCAAGGGACTGGACCGGCCTGCCTCGCGTGAACGCGTACCCCGAATCCAGGATGCGTCCGCCCGCGATTATCACCCACTTGGCGCTCACGGATCCCAGGTCGAAGCCGATCGCAGCCTCGCTGTCGGGCCGCGAGGGCAGGGCAGGGTCGGACAGATCGGGCGAGCGGCCCGCACCGATGCCGGGCAGCACGATTGCCCTAGCCCGGCTCCCGCTCGTGGAGGTCGCGGGGCGGCACGCCTCGCACGAGGCCATCGCCGCGATCTCCTCGATCGTCCGTGGTGCGGGCAGCCTCGCGGCCCCGTCATCCCGCGACCTGAGCGCAGCGCCGATCGCGCCCAGGATGCGGTGCTGCTCGGGCACGACCGGCATGCCCTCTGGCAACCCGAGGACCTCCCTCACGGCCCTGACCATGCCAGGGCTCGCGGCCACGCCGCCCGTGAAGAGGAAGGGCAGGTGGACCTTCCTCCCGCCGATGAGCGTTCCGGACATGTTCCTGGCTGCCGCGCGGCACAGGCCGAGGGCAAGCTCGTCCAGGGGCGTTCCCCGCTGCTGCAGGTGGATGATGTCGGTCTTGGCAAAGACCGCGCAGCGGCCAGCGACCTCGGCGGCCCGCGGTGCAGAGGCTGCCATCCTGCCCAGATCCTCGGACGAGATCCCGAGCCTCCCGCCCTGCCCGTCCAGGAAGACCCCGGTCCCTGCCGCGCACAGCGTGTTCATGGAATAGTCGAGGA
>CAZGVR010000453.1:1308-3416 GCA_964528945.1 uncultured Myxococcales bacterium | reverse complement strand
GATGTCCAGGTGGTTCGTGGGCTCATCCATGAGCAGCAGCCCGGCGGGCCTCAGCTGGGCGACCGGGCTGCCGGTGCAGTCCGGCTGCGGGAAGTCGAAGTGGATGATCCGCCGGGCGCGGGGCGGCGTGAGCCTGTCCATCTTCTCCAGCTGGCGGATGCGCCCCTGGACCACGTGCGCGCGGTCCTTGCGGACCTTGTTGCGCGCGATGAACTCCTCGATCTCCTTTATACGGTCGCGCTGGTCCTCGTAGTGCTTCCAGGCGGTCTCGACCTCCTGCTCCCTCATCCGCCTGAAGTCGTCCCAGCCGCCCTTGTACTCGCGCACCTTCTCCTCGTCGATCGCCGCGATCCTCGTGACCGTGCTGTCGATGAAGCGCCTGTCGTGGGAGATGACCACGAGCGCGCCGCGGAACCGCCTCATGTAGTCCTCGAGCCACTGCATGGACTCGATGTCGAGGTGGTTGGTGGGCTCGTCCAGGAGCAGCAGGTCCGGATCCTCGAGCAGCAGCCGAGCCAGCTCGAACCTCATCCTCCACCCGCCGCTGAACTCGCCGAGCGGCCTGTCCAGGTCGACCTGCCTGAAGCCGAGGCCCGCGAGTATGGTGCTGGCCTCGGCCTCGATCGAGTAGCCCCCGAGGTGGTGGATCCGCTCCTCGAGATCCCCGAGCTCGGCGGCGAGCTTGACCGCCTCGTCGTCGGTCATGCTCCCGGTCCCGCGCACGAGCTCGGCCTCGACCTCGGCCTTCCTGGTCTCGAGATCCGCGATCCCCCGCGCCACGCCCAGCATCTCCTCCATCAGCCGCCCGCCCTGCCTGGGATCCACCTCCTGCGGGAGGAGGCCGATGCGCGTGCCCCTCGCGATCCGCACGGATCCGTCGTCCGGCTCGTCCAGCCCCCCGATCACGCTGAGAAGGGTCGTCTTGCCGCACCCGTTCACCCCCACCAGGCCCACGCGCTCCCCGCGCGCGATGGACATGTCCACGCCGCGGAAGAGCACCTTCGAGCCGTACCCCTTCCCCACTCCGACCAGGTTGATCATGGCCCCGGATACCTACGGGCGAAGGCCCCGGCCGTCAAGGGGAGACCGGGCCGCCGCCCGTCGCCTCACGGGCGAAGCCGCCGATCGCGTCGTAGTAGGAATCGCCCATCACGAGCGGCCCGCTGTTGTGGTCCGCGCCCTCCATCCTGAGGAAGCGCTTGGGCTCGGCCGCGGCCTCGTAGAGCCTGACGCCCATCTCGTAGGGGATGAGATCGTCGAGATCGCCGTGCATGAACAGCTTGGGCATGCCGAGCCCCGACACCTTGGCCGCCGAATCGAACCTCGACCTCGTGACCAGGTGGAGAGGCAGCGGGCCGAACACGACCCTCGTCATGTCCCGCATGCTCGTGAAGCTCGACTCGATCACTATCCCGGCCACCCGCTTCTTGGACGCCAGATCGATCGCCACCGCACCCCCCAGGGACTGGCCGTGGGCCACGATACGCCCGGGATCCACGCCGCGGTCCTCTACCAGGAACCCGTACGCGGCGAGAGCGTCCTCGTACAGGCCGCGCTCGTCCGGGCTGCCCTCGCTGGTGCCGTACCCGCGGTAGTCGAACATGAGCACGCCCAGCCCCTCGCCCACGAGCTCGAGGAGCAGGCTCGTCCGGTCGGCGATGTCACCTGCGTTGCCGTGGCAGTACAGGAGGACAGGGCCGGTGGACGGGTCGCCGGCCAGCCATGCGTGCAGCCGCAGCCCGTCCGAGGTCCTGAAGAACACGTCCTCCACCTCGCCGGGCCCGCCGGGCACGGCCACGGTCCTGCGCGGCGTGACCTCCGGGTGGTAGATCATCCGGTTCTCGAGCGACCTGAGCGCCATGACCCCTCCCGCGAGCGCGAGGACGGCGGCGATTGCCGCCACCGGGAGCACTCGCAGCGCTAACGGATGGCGATGGTCAGCCGGTAGTCCCTGTCGTCGTTCCACGAGCTGGTCCTGAAGTGGAACGTCGTCGGTGCGACGTTGAGGTTCATGCACGAGACCGTCTTGGGATCCGTGCCGTCCACGGCCTGCGCGCACACCGGGGTCGAGCCGGGCCCGCGATGTATCCAGATGCCCGTGAACGATC
>CAZGVR010000453.1:0-1298 GCA_964528945.1 uncultured Myxococcales bacterium | reverse complement strand
CCCGTGCCCAGGTCGTCCACCGTGACGTCCAGGATGCCGCCGACCGGGACCGTGATCCTCCTCCAGTCGCTGTCGTAGATGCAGAAGTGGCTCGTGGTCGTCCCCGTGGCCATGGCGATGGCGCCCGTGTCGAAGTCGTCGTCGTTCGGCGGGAGATCGTAGGCGTCGTCCGGGCACGGGGCCGCGGTGTTGAACCCCAGGCTGTAGTTCAGGAACCCGTCCCCCGTCCCTTTCATGACCTCGGCGACGTAGGTGCCCGGGTTGAATGTGAACCCCAGGCTCACGTCCGCGCCCGAGCCTATTCCCCAGCCGGTGGACGCGTAGGTCCGTCCGTCGGTCGCCTGGTAGACGATGCTCGTGGAGCAGGAGGGCTCTGTGCACACCTGGAGCCCGAGGCCGGCCGTCACCTTCCTGGGCCCGCCGGCCGGGACGGAGAACGAGAAGTAGTCGATGTTGTCGTAGTTGTCGCAGAGCGTGACGCCGAAGAAGGTGGACTCGAGCGGGAGGGAGTAGGGTGATGCCAGGACGTCGTTGGGCTCTGCCCAGTCGCGGTACTGGTCGCACGCGATCGCGGCCGAGGTCGTGGCGACACGATCGATCCGGAACTCGTAAAGGGCACGCACGCCCGTGCCCCAGCCCGCCACCTGCAGCACGAACTGGTCCGCGCCGAGGGATCTGCCCGAGAGCGGGTACCTGATCTGGCACGAGCCGCCGTCGGTGGCCGTGCAGTACGTGCTCGTGATCAAGTCGCCGTCGGTGTTCACGAAGGACATGTAGAAGGTGTCGAAGGTCGTCCCGGACGGGAAGTCGTCGAAGGTCACGGTCGCGGTCACGATCCACGCGCTGGTCGTGCCCACGGGACCCCCATCGAGCGAGAACGCGTAGTTGTCCCAGTTGTCCATCTCGGAGTCGAGCAGGGCCCCGGTGTAGTTGCTGCCCACGGACACCGCGTAGGCGGAGGAGGTCAAGTCGTTTACCTCGTACGGATCGTCGTAACACACTCCGTGCCAGTCGGGCGGAACTCCCATGCAGGCGTACGCGCACCTGACGCACCTGGATCCGGACGCGTCGCTCGTGCAGATGCTCGACTCGTCGCAGTAGTCGAGCGTCTGCGTGGACTGGACGTTGGCGAGCCCGCAACCGGCGGACATCCCGTCGCAGTACCTGAAGTACGTGTCCGTGATCGCGTCCGCGCCGCAGCCGAGGGCGCTGCACGTCTGCGTGCTGTACTCGGGCGTGGTCGAGCACTGGTGGCTCGTGACCCTGACGACGTACCCGGCCCAGGTGCAGCACGGCTG
>CAZGVR010000452.1:0-3421 GCA_964528945.1 uncultured Myxococcales bacterium | reverse complement strand
AGGCTCCACAGGTCGCGCGACGACAGCACCCAGGTCATGACCCCGCCGGCCGCGAAGTTCGGGAGCATGGCGACCAGCACGGTGCGGCCGAGCCTCGTCCCCACAGGCTCGTGGCGCTGCCTCGCCTTCACCGCGATCAGCGCGAGGTTGACGGCCGCCGAGAACGCGAACACCGATCCCCACGCAACGCAGAACGCGAGCGGCGCTGGCAGGACCTGCCCGATCAGCTGCAGCGCGAGCGCGGCAACGACCGCGGAAAGGCCGGCCGCGATGGCCGCTGGCCCGGACAGGTTCCGGTAGCAGGAGGCCCTGCTCATCCATCCGTGGATCTCCCCGAGCGCTTCTAGTGCCTCGTCCTGCCGCATGCGCCAGCGTGCCCCTTCGGTTTCGCTTTGTACGGCAAAGCTTACGCCGGTTCGTGCGGCGGGTCAAGTCCTGGAGGCCCAGTCCGGGGGGACGCTTCCGGACCGATGGAAACTTCGAGGGTGTTCAGCGCGATGAAGGGCCGTGTGCCGGGACCTTGCACGGGCGGGCTTGCATGGTATGATTGATTATCATACCAGGAGCGCCGGCATGGCACGAACGAAGATCGCCATCACCTTGGACAGCGGGATACTGGGGAGGCTCGACGAACTCGTGGGGGCATCCATCTTTCCCAACCGGAGCAGGGCCATCGAGGCTGCAGTGGAGGAGAAGCTGGCGAGGATCGGCAGGACGCGGCTGGCTTCCGAGTGCGCCAAGCTGGATCCAGTGCTCGAAAGGGCGCTCGCCGAGGAAGGAGCCACCCCGGAGGAGGATGGATGGCCAGGATACCGAGGGGCGAGGTCAGGTGGGCCGATCTAGGCCCTGTGCGCGGCCACGAGCAGGCAGGCAGGCGGCCGGTCCTCGTCATCAGCCAGGACGTGTTCAACGAGCGGTCCGGGACCGCGATAGTCGTCGCGATCACCAGCCGGCCACAGCGCGCCGGCTTCCCCCTGTCCCTCGAGCTGGATCCGGACCTGATGCCGATGCGCTCCTGGGTCAAGATGGGCCAGGTAAGGTCCCTGCCGACCGAAAGATTGGGCAGGAGGCTGTGCTCGCTGGATCCCGAGACGCTCGAACGCGTGCTCGAAGGGCTCGCCGAGATCGTGGGCCGCTGAGCCGCGTCAGGCCGCAACTTGCCCCAGCTCCTTCTCGAAGAGCGCCCGGGTCCTCTCGGCCATTGCCTCGGGCGTGAGATCCGCCCACGCCTCCGCCGGGATCTCGTCGAGGATCCTGATGCGGATGCGGTGCAGCCCCCTTATCACGAACCCCTTGCTCGGCAGCGCGCGGCCCGTGCCCTCGATCACGATGGGCAGAAGCGGCGCGCCGGTCTTCCTGGCGATCGTGAACGCTCCGTGCTTGAACGAGCGCAGGGTTCCCGTGAGCGACCGCGTTCCCTCCGGGAACATCATGATCGAGCTCCCGCGCCTTATCCAGCGCTCGCAGGCCTCCATCATGCCCGCGATGCTCTTGCCGTCCCCCCGCTTCAGCCTGACGTACCGGGTCCGGTACATGTTCCACCCTATGAAGGGCACGCGGAACGCCTCCATCTTCGCCACCCACTTGAAGTGCACGAACAGCCTGAACATCACGAGGATGTCGAGGAGGGAGGCGTGGTTCGCGATCATGACGTAGGGCACGCCGCGCCTGAGCCGCTCCTTGCCCTCGATGATCACGCGCCACGCCGGGTTGAGCCACGAGTAGAGCGACGCCCAGAAGCACGTGAACTGGTGCAGGATCCGCTGCCGCCAGTCGAAGGGCGCGGTGAACAGCCTGATCGCGACCGCGACCGGGAACAGCGCGATGGAGCTCACGCCCACGAACACCCAGTAGAGGCAGGAAAGCGTGACGCGCCCTCGGCCATTATAGCCGTAATCGGCCGCGGGAGGCGAGGCCATCGCGCCCCCGCGCCCGATCGGCTTTGAGATCACGGATTGTGATCTCAAGAAGCGAGCCGCCTGGTTACCGGCCAGGCTCGAAGGTCATGGTGGCGGTTCCGGTCGTGTCCGTCCGGACCGCGAGCACGCCATCCCCGCACACCTGTACGCATCCAAGGGCCCCGTCCATGCGCACACTTGCCCCGTCCGGGAAGATCCGGGGCGGGATCGCGATCTCCGTGATGCCGCCAGCCGTGACCGCGAACACCAGCACGCCGCGCAGGCTCGTGTGGTCCCACGTGAAGCTCTCGATGCTGCCTGCGACTGCCCTGGGGTACGGACGCACCGCCGCATCAACGATGCCGGTCTCCGACCCGTCGATCGCAACCAGGGTCATGGACTCCGCGTACCAGTCCTCGGTGGTCGTGGAGACCTCCCAGATCGCGGCGTGCAGCAGGAAGCGATCGAAGGCCGCGTAGTTGCCGCGAATATAGGTCGGCGCCCAGTCCACCACGGGCTTCATCCCGAACTCGCCGACCAGGACGGGCATGTCCCACTCGTCGCGCTTGTCCGCCCACTTCCCGATGTAGATGGCCAGCATGTCGTCGGACGGGCACGGCGACGAGATCACGTCGCCCATGAAAGCGGCCGGGTTGTAGTAGTGCGGCGCGAAGACCAGATCCTCGCCTTCGGGCATGGGCAGCGCGGTCGTGCCGTTGATCGCGTCCAGGCCCGTTGCGTCGAAGAGCACGATCGAGCCGGGCGCCTCCTCCTGGATCGCCGCCGCCATCCTCGAGTAGAACGGCGCCAGGATGTCCGCGGCCCAGACATCCACTTCCGACGTTCCCTGGTGAGGCTCGTTGAGGATCTCGAAGCCGATCACCGCGTCGACCTGCCACAGCTCCGCGGCCACGCCCCTCCACATGGCCTCGTAGTCGTCCATGAGCCCGTCGCCGTTCGTCCAGAAGCGATCGAACGCGGCCTTCATGTCGTCGTTCGAGAAGTAGGACATGAACCAGTTCGAGCAGTCCGCGGGCGTCTCCGGGAGCGGCGTGGGGCAGGCCCAGAGCGGGAACCCGTCCCCGCAGTATGGCGCGGAGAACACGTCCTGGTGCGAGTCCACGATCACACGGATCCCGTGCTCGCCCATGATCTCGGCGAGACGCCTGTACCTGGCCAGGAACACGAGGTCGTACGCACCCCTTTCGGGCTCCAGCGCCTCCCACACGAAGGGCATGCGGACCACGTCGAATCCCCACGACGCGAGCAGGGCCGCGTAGGCTGCCGCGGCCTCCTCGAATGTCGGTGCGTCCGCCTGGTTAGGCGCTCCCGACTCCGTGAACGGAAACGGGAAGAACGGGGCGAACTTCGATCTCCCGCCCGCGTTGGCGCCGCGCAGCAGCACCTCCCTGCCCTGCCGGTCGAGGAGCAGGCCGTGCCCTACCGTGAGCCGCAGCGACCCGGCCTCGGTACACGCGTCGATCCCGAGATCGACACCCGCTGGCGCGAGATCCCCCGGCCCT
>CAZGVR010000451.1:2966-3428 GCA_964528945.1 uncultured Myxococcales bacterium | reverse complement strand
GTGCAGCCCTTATGGAAGAGGTTCGTCATCGTCGTGGCCGGGCCGGTCATGAACCTGCTGTTCCCCATCCTGATCTACTTCGTGGTCCTCATGTCGATCGGCGAGATCAGGCCCGCGACCATCGGGACGGTCGTGCCGGGAGATCCAGCGGACCTCGCAGGGCTGGTCTCGGGGGATCGCATCGTGGAGATCGACGGCAAGGCCATCCACGGATTCGAGGACCTGAGGGACGCCATCGGCAAGAAGCCCGGGCAGGAGGCGTCCATCGCCTGGCTCAGGGGCGGGAAGCGGATGCAGGGGAGGATCGTCCCGAGCGCGGCCATGGAAACGGTGGTCCCCATGCTCGGCCTGACCAAGGAGGTGGGCCGCATCGGAGTGTACCCCGCGTTCCCCCGCCCGGTCGTGGTCGTGACCGACCCCCATGGCCCGGCCGCGCTCGCGGGGCTGAAGAGCCGGGACCTG
>CAZGVR010000451.1:0-2956 GCA_964528945.1 uncultured Myxococcales bacterium | reverse complement strand
AAGTGGCTGGAGGTGGTCCGTGCGCTTTCGGATGGCAGGGACGGGGCCGTGGAGGTGGGTTTCCTCAGGCCAGTGGCAGCGCCGGGGGCCGATGGATCGGTCTTCACGTACGAGGGAGGCAAGGCCACGGTCGTGCTCGAGCCCGGGCCGGGCACCAGGATCGAGAGGCTCGGTGCGGACCTGGCCGAGACGTACGTCGCCCGCGTGAAGCCGGGCACCCCGGCGTGGGCCGCAGGGCTGCGCGAGGGCGACGAGATCCTCGCGCTGAACGGGCGCGAGATAGAGGTCTGGGACCAGGTCGGGAACACGCTGCGCTCGTACCCCGCCGACCTCCACACCTTCGCGTACAGGAAGGAGAGCGGTGAGATCTTTGTCGCCACGCTCAGGCAGACGAGGACCGTGGCGAGCGACGAGATGGGCGGGGAGCAGGCCCGATACTCCTTCGGGGCCTACAACTTCGGGCTCTACACCGAGGACGACTGGGTGCCCAACCCCAACCGGGTCGCGAGGGCGTTCTCGGGCGCGCTGGAAGGCACCTGGTACTACCTCAAGATCACCGGGATCCTGTTCGGCCGGCTGGTGCGCGGCAAGGTCTCATTGAGTACCATGGGCGGCCCAATGATGATCCTCGACATCGCGGGAAGGAGCGCCAGGGAGGGCACGGAGACGTTCCTCGACACCATGGCGCTGATCAGCATCAACCTCGGCCTGATCAATCTCTTCCCCATCCCCATCATGGACGGCGGCGCGGTCCTGCTCATGCTCATCGAGGCGGTCAGGCGCCGCCGCCTCTCGGAGAAGTTCCGCGTGGTCTACCAGTACGTCGGCTTCGGGATCATCGGGATGCTCGTGATCCTCGTGTTCTACAACGACATAAGCCGGTACTGGGAGAGGATCGTGGCCCCGTTCACCGGGAACTAGCCGCCCTTGACTGCCGGGGGGGAATTTCAGTATAGGTAGAACCCTCGACGGGGCGTAGCGCAGCCTGGTAGCGCACACGGTTCGGGACCATGGTGTCGGAGGTTCAAATCCTCTCGCCCCGACAGGAGACCGGCCCCGGGGAGTTCCCGGCGGTCTGCCGCCACGCGCCGGAAGCTGAAGGAGGGAGGTCAGCGTCATGGTCGCCATAAAGCCGAAGATCCGGTTCAAGATCCTGATCATCGACGACGACAAGGACATCTGCGACTTCATGGAGACCTTCCTCAAGGGGGAGGGCTACCAGGTGAGGACCCTCCAGGATACGCGCGGCCTCATCGACATCGTCCGCAAGGGCGGGTTCCACATGATCGTCGTGGACCTGATGATGCCGGGCGTGTACGGCCTCGACCTGATCAAGGACATCCAGAAGGTGGACAGCGAGGCGTCGATCGTGGTCTTCACCGGCTACCCCAGCCTGGAGACCGCGCTCGAGTCGCTCAAGCTCGAGGTCTTCGACTACATCAAGAAGCCCTTCTCGCCCACCGAGTTCAAGGAGGTCATCCGCCGGATCGTGAAGAAGAAGGGGCTGCTCACGGACCCCGAGGAGATGCTCCACAGGGCGATCGGCGCGAAGATCAGGATACAGAGGAAGAAGAAGAAGCTCACGCTCAAGCACATCTCGAACAGGACCGGGCTCTCGGTCTCGCTGCTCAGCCAGATCGAGAGGGCCGAGTCGAGCGCGAGCCTGTCCTCCCTGTACAAGATCGCGAACGCCCTCGACACCAAGCTCCAGTACCTCTTCCGCGACTTCTAGCCCGGCCCCCGGAGCATGCCCAGGCGGTTCGATCACGTGTACGGGCCAGTGACCTCCAGGCGCTACGGCCTGTCGCTCGGTGTGGACGTGATCCCGGCGAAGACGTGCTCGTACGACTGCGTGTACTGCCAGGTCGGGCGGACGACCGATCTCACGGTCGTGCGCGAGGACTTCGCGCCGCCGTCCGGGATCCTGGACCAGGTCCGCGAGGCCCTCGACTCGGGTCCGGCGCCGGACGTGGTCACGCTCGCGGGCTCGGGCGAGCCCACCCTGTGCCTCTCCCTCGGCGAGGTCATCGAGGGGCTGCGCTCCATGGCAGGCGTGCCCGTGATCCTCATAACGAACGGGGCCATGATGTCAGATCCCGAGGTACGGCGCGCATCCGCCCTGGCTGACGTCGTGGTCCCGTCGCTGGACGCGGGCGACCGCGCGACCTTCGAGCGGATCAATAGGCCGCACCCCTCGATCGACTTCGACGAGATGGTGGAGGGGCTGCTGGCCCTGCGCGGCGAGGCGCGCGGCAGGTTCGATCTCGAGGTGCTCCTGGCAAGGGGCCTGAACGATTCGCCGGCCCAGGTCGCGGCCATCGCCGCGATCGCGGCCAGGATCGGGCCCGACGTCGTGCAGATCAACACGGCGGTAAGGCCGCCCGTGGGCGGCGGCCGCTACACCGTTCCCGAGGAGGAGATGGGCCGCATGGCCGCGGCCTTCGGCCCGCGGGCCGAGGTCATCGCGGGGTTCCATCCGCGACGCAAGCACGCCGCTGGATCGGCCGCCGCGGCGCGGATCGAGGCCGTGCTCGCGCGGCGGCCATCCACCGCCCAGGAACTGGCATCCTCCCTCGGGATTGCGCTCACGGAAGTCGTCGAGGAGATCGCAAGGCTCGAGGAGGCCGGCTCCATCGAGCCAGCAGGCCCTGCCGGTCACTTCAGGATGAGGAAACCCGTGGAGCGGGGTTGAGGGAAAAACAATGCCCCGGTACACGACGAACGCTGATACCGTTGCTCCCTTCCGGGCCTGGCGGGGTTCCCAGGCCGCCGTTACCGGGGCGGGCCGAACCTAGCACGCCGCGCGGAAAGCCTCAAGCCCGGCTGTTCGCATGCCGGCCGGATCGCGACCATTTCAACCGGGCGTGCTGCCGGGGATACCGTGGGCATGGGAGGTACACATGCGCGCAAGGTCCACCGCCCTCGTTGCGACAATCGCCACTTCGCCCTGGCCGGC
>CAZGVR010000450.1:2235-3429 GCA_964528945.1 uncultured Myxococcales bacterium | reverse complement strand
GAAGAAAGGAAAACGGGGGGGGGGAGTTTTCCCCCCCCCCCCCCCCCGGATCGTCCCAATCGTCGAACGTCGGGCCCCATTCGCATGGGAAGAATATGCAAGGATGTCGCCCGTTCTGTCAACGCTACCAGTCAACGCGCACGGATTGCCGCGCATCCCCGGAACATGTAGCTTGAAGCCATCAAGGGGGTGACCCATGAAGCACAGTCCCGGTCCGCTCGGCAGACTCGTCGTCGGGCTTGCCGTGATCCTCGCCTCCTGCCACGGCGGCAGGGCTGGCAATGGGAAGCCGGGGCAAGGAGGAGAGCCCGGAGACCAGAAACCCGTGCCCTTCGAGCCGGTGTACGCCTCGCCGGCAGACTTCCTGGAGTCGGTCGAGGCGCCCTACAGGCTCGCGCCCGACAGGCGGCTGGTCGAGGCCATCGCCGAGATGGACTCCATGGTCGGCCTGGAGCAGCCTGGAAAGGTCGAGGCTGCCTTCAAGGCTGGACGGTGGGAGATCCGCTACGGCAACGAGCCTCTGGCAACGACCTCCGAGATCCCCACGTTCGACGAGCTGTGGGCCGCCCTGACAGCGAGGTCGAAGACGGCCGTTGCCGGTCTTGCGCCAGGCAAGGCGCCCGAGCCCGTGACAGACCTGCCCGATCCCGGCCTGGGTGCCGTCAGGGATCTGATCTTGTGCGACGCGGCCTGGAAGAAGGGGGATCACGGCCCCGACATCCTGGCAAGGGCCTCGCGCGCGCACCTCTCACTCCTCCTCGGCACCATCGACCCGCTCGAGACCGGCGACAGGATCGCGGTGAAGGCCTCTGCCTCGCTCGCGCTGGCAGAGGCCGCCTCGGGTGGCCAGATGCCCAGGGAGCGCGCCATGCTCGCGTGGCTGCTGGGGTACGAGACGTCCGCCGCGAACATCTCGGATGGGCTGGACGTGAGGGACCCCGTCCGCCTGCTCGCCACCTCGGATCTCGCCGGCCTCGAGGCGGCGGCGCGCGCTTCCGGCGCCGACCCTTCCACGAAGATGATGCACGTCCGCCTCCTCATGGCCAAGGCGTGGCACGGCAGGGTCGAGGACGCTCTCGATCGTCTGACGCCGGACCTGGAGCGATCCACGCCCTTTGCAGCCGCGGCCCTTGCGACACGACGGAAGGCCCCGGAGGCCGAGGCCCTGATCAGGCAGTCGTTCTTCGAGATGAG
>CAZGVR010000450.1:0-2225 GCA_964528945.1 uncultured Myxococcales bacterium | reverse complement strand
CGAAGGTGCCTGCCGTGGGTATCGACCTCAAGAACGTCATGTCCGTCATCGACGCCGAGCTCGAGAACGCGGCCTCTTCCGTCCACGGCCCCTTCCTCGACCCGGACACCCTGGTCGCATACCACCGGGCGAACATCCTCCACGGGATCGACGCGATCGGGAGGGACCTCCTCGACAGGCTCGCCTCGACCGACGCGGCCAATGCGTTCGCGCAGTACCTCGGCAAGGGCAAGGGCGAGACCGGCGAGCAGTACCTGACCTACTACATGGACCGGATAGGCGCGGCCGGGCGGACCCTGTCCATGACCACGCTCGTGAAGGACCTGGCCGCCCTGGATCTGTTCGGTCCCCGGGCGCTCTACCCTCTCTACGAAGAGGGGGCCGGAAGGACCGGGAACGTCAAAGGAACGCTGAAGGCCGCCAGGGCGTTCACGGCACGGTCGGACTCGCGGCCGTCGCACAGGTACTTCGCCATCTGGATAGCCAGGTTCGGGCTCGCGGACGCGCCGCGCTCGGAGCGTCTCATGAGGAGCGTGGTCGAAGATGCACCCCAGGGGCACGGCGATGTCCTCGTATGGCTGGCGCAGGTCGAGGGCGACGTGGATGGCCTCCGCGCGACTCTGGCCCGCGACGACCTATCTCCGGACGTCCGGTCGAAGGCCGTGGAGAACCTCGCCACGGCCGACGGCGCCGATCCCGCGGTCGTGAAGGCGGAGTACGAGAAGATAATCGCCACCTCGACCGGGGAGTGGAAGCCGGTCGAGAGGTACGTGGAGTGGCTCGAGAAGCGCGGCGAGCACGAGGCCGTGCTCCAGGTGACAAGGAAGTGGCTGGAGCGCAAGGACAGGAAGAAGGATCTCACGGAGGACCGCGCGCTGACCGCTGCCGCAAGGGCCCTGCTGGCGCTGGGGAAGCCGGACGAGGCGTGGAACGTGATCTCGCCCATGCTGCCGCGTGGGTTCCAGGGAGCCTACATCGACGCGACCAGGATCCTGCTCGCGCAGGGAGAGGTCGAAAAGGCGCGGGACATGGCAGAGATGTGCCTGGAGAGGTACCCCGACCCGGACAGCATGGTCCTTTCCGCACGCGTCGAGTGGGACGCGGGGCGGCCGAACGACGCGGCGACCCTTCTCGCCACCAAGGCCAGGAAGATGACGGTACCTGAATGGCGCAGCAAGGTGGGCGGAGAGATGGCCGAGGCCTTCGGCGGGGCGGACACGAAGCAGGGCATCGAGGCCTTCCAGGCCCTCCAGGACGCCAGGATCGGCTTGGAGCCGCTGCTCTACGCTGCGATAGGGGTGCACCACGCGGGCGAGCCGCAGCTCGCGTTCGAGATGAAGTCGCGCATCCGCGCAAAGGGGATGAAGGCGAACTTCATCATGGCGAGCGCGTACGCGAGCCTGAAGGCAGCCAAGGGGGAGGATGCCGCGCTCGCGTGGCTGAAGGAGCGGATACACGAGGACGAGCGCGACCCCATGTGCCAGATGGGCTACGAGGTCGGGAGCGACGAGCTGGCCTGGACCATGGTGAAGGAACCGGCGCCGAAGAACGAGCACCTCACCTGGATTTGGCTCATGCGCGAGGCCGCGTACCTGAGGATGGGCACGAAGAACGCCGAGTGGCGCGAGCGGCTCGACGAGCACTACGCGGCACCGCCCGAGGAGTTCTACGACCACGTCGCGCTGTTCCTGCAGGGGCGAGAGGACGAGCCGGCCGTCTGGGCCAGCGTGGAGGAGTACGGCAACATGGTCGAGGCCGCCTACTTCTACGGCCTGAAGGCAAAGACCGGGGGCCAGGACGACCGTGCATCGTCCTGGTGGCGCGCCTGCCTGGAGAACGGCTCCGAGAACGCCTCGGTGGTCAGCTGGTGCTACGAGGCGCTCTGGGGACTGCAGTGAAGGCGCCCGGCAACGGAGCCATCCGCTCTGTGACGGTTCCTGCCGGTGAGTGAAACCGGACTTTGAATAGGGCGATAGTTGAAAACGGGGGCAGGAGCCGGCCAGACCACCTCGATCCACCGGAATCGGACCCTCCCGGACCCTGAAGCCGGATTCGTGGCGCACCTTGCCCAGGGATGCCGTTTCTCGAGGTTGTCGGACGGCGTATAGCCGTCAGGCCGCCCGTCTCACGGGCCGTGTAATCGATCTCATCAGCTCCGGCTGGTCGGCACGGATCCTTCCGACCGCCATGGAGAGCATCACGACGAGAGCCAGCGTCACGCGCAT
>CAZGVR010000449.1:0-3433 GCA_964528945.1 uncultured Myxococcales bacterium | reverse complement strand
GCCATCTCGTCAGGGTGCGCCGACACCCTCGGCACATACGCCCGCACCGCCGCCAGGACCTCGTCGCCCGGCCGTCCATCGACGCCGGAGTGCTCGCACGCGACCCGCTTGAGGGCCCTTATCGAGATCGGCCTATCGTTCCCGCAGTGGCTTCCGTCGTCGTCGGCGAGCGGGATCCTGCCCCTGCGGCACGCGGCCTCGCACGGTGCCCCGCAGATCCTTCCGCATATAGACGCGAGCGGGTTAGGCCCGCGCGCGATGAGATACGCTTCCTCGAACCTCCCGGCGGCGATCGCCCTCACGTACCCGCGAGCGTCGGTCCTCACCGGGCACGCGTCCTGGCACGATATCAGCTTCCTGTAGTACCCTTCACGCGGCGCTTCGACCCTGAGCTTTTGTGCCTCCAGATCCACGCCCTCTCCCCTGGTGTGAAGGATTTCGTCTACAATAGTGCCTTCCCACTCGCTGTCCAGTGGTCATTTCGATTGGAAACCGTTTCCCGGCCCATCGAGACGTGCTACAAATCGAGAGCGGATCGTGCAAACGACGTTTGACCGAGGAATCCGACGGAATGAATGACCTCATCAGGCAGCTTGCAACACCCTCGCCTCGAACAAGGGCAAGCGGCGTCCTCTTCGCAGGCATCCTGGCGCTCGCCGGGGTTTTCCTCGGCCTTCCGTGCCACGCGGACGACGGGGAGGATGCCGAGGCGAAGAAGCTGTACAAGAAGGGGGTGGCCCTCGCCAAGCAGGGCGAATACGAGGAGGCCATCGAGAAGTTCGAGGAGGCGCGCACGCGCGGGGCGCCGGACGAGACCATCTTCAACATCGGGAAGTGCTACGAGGCGCTCGGCCTCTTCTACGTGGCGGTCCAGTACTACGAGGAGTACCTCGCGTCCCCTGACGCGAAGATGAAGGACGAGATCCAGGCCACGATGAAGGAGCTGGCGCTCAAGCCCTCCACCCTGACCTTCACGTCCGAGCCGCCCGGCGCCGAGGTGCGGCAGGTCCTCCCGGACGGGAGCGAGTCCAAGATAGGCGTGACCCCGTTCCAGCACGTCGCGCCATCCGGAGACTTCCAGTTCGCGGTCCACAAGGAAGGCTTCGAGAAGAAGGTCGCCACGATAACCGCAGGCTACGGCAAGCCCTACGACTTGAGGATCAGCCTCGGCGCGGCCACCATGACCATGGAGGTCGAGGTCGTGGAGACGGTCTTGAAGCCCGAGAAGCACGAGGAGGCGAAGCCTCCCGTGTTCCCGCGGCTGGGCCTCGCGATCGACCTGGGAGGCGGGGTGGCCCTCCATCCGCACCAGGGAACCGGGTTCCGGGCGTCGGGAGTGTTCTCGATCGGCGCGGCATGGCGGTTCACGCTCGGGCTCGTGACCGGGTTCGCCGTGGGCCTTAGGCTGGACCTGAAGTCCCTGAAGCTCACGGGAGTGGAGTACGTCTCGGGCGATGGCGGCTCGTGGGACGCGAAGCTCGTCGACGTCCTCGTCGTGCCCTCCTACCAGGTCCGCGTCCACGAGCGGCTCGCGGTGGAGGCCAGCGTGCCCGTGGGCATCGCCATGATCGTCCCTCCGGACGGCATGCCGTCGACCGCGAGGATCGATCTCCTCGGCGGGTACATGGACGGGACGCTCGCGCTGTTCGACGCCGGGGTCGGGCTGGCGCTCCGCGTGCAGGTCGTGTCGGGCCTCCACCTCGTGATCGAGCCCGTGCGGCTCCACGTGCTGGTGCCGCTGAAGAAGTGGCCGAGCGGCACGGGCGCGATCGTGGATCTGGACATTGCCGCCAGGGCAGGTTTCCAGTTCTAGCCGGGAGGCTGGCATGTGCTACACTCGCGCCATGACAAAAACCGTCCTCATCGCCTTGATCCTATCCGGCATGGCGATCGCATGTGGCAACGTGTCGCCCGATCCGCCGGTCGATGCGACCGATGCGGACGCAGGGGACACGGCCGTGGACACGGCGACAGACCTTCCGGTGGACACGCTCTCCGACTCGCCCGTCGACTCCCCATCCGACACCGTGCCCGACATTGCCGAGGATGATGTGGTTCTCGACACGACGCCAGAAGTCCTCGACGTGCCGGAGTGGGACATACCCGAGGACTGGCCCACTGACATACCCGAGGACTGGCCCTACCCGACCGCGTGGCAGTGCACCACCCAGGGCGGATTCTGCTCGGGCGGCATCTCCCTGCCCTGCCCTGCCGGGTACGAGCCACTGTCCGCCTCCGCGCACAGGCACTGCGACGCGAACGGGTGGTGCTGCATACCGGCCGCCTACAGCCCATGCTCGGAGTCCGGCACTGGCAACTGCATGCCAGCCGTCTCGTGCGCCATGGCAGAGGACGGGTGCTGGACCGATCCCGCGGCCCCGCTCGAGTGCGAGGCCTACAGGGTGTGCTGCGAGAACGCATGCTGATACTCTTCAGAAGGCGCACTCCGATCACCAGGCTCTCGGAGGGCCAGGTCGTGGTGGTGGAGGGGAAGGTCGAGGCGACCACCGAGCTCAGCCTGCCCGGATCTGGCGCCAGGTGCGTGTACTACGACATCATGATCGAGTCGTTCGGCCAGGGGGCCCGCGGCGCCGGCCGTCCCATGTGGCTGCCCATGAGGACCGAGACCAAGCTGGCGGCCTTCGTGCTGGACGACGGCGGCGGCAAGGTCATGGTGTCGGCAAAGCCCGAGAACCTGCGGATCTCCGGCTGCCGCAAGCAGAGGGGCCCCTACGACAAGACCGGACGGCAGCGCTACGTTGCCTCGCTCCTCGGGGCCGGGGAGACCGTCAGGGTGCGGGGCCTGGCCCGTGCCGCCCGGAAGAAGGGCGAGCACAAGGGGATGCTGGTCATCGGGCCGGACTTAAAGGGCGTGATCGAGATCCGCGTGCGCTAGCTGCCGGTCAGGACTGCGGCATCCTGTAGAGCATTATCACGTCCTCCTGGCTTGTCGCCGTGCCGGGGACGAGCAGCACCGTGTCCTCGTCGTAGAAGTTCACGGCCATCTCGTCCTCGATCACCTCCGTGCCGTCGTCGAGCGCGATCTGGAGCCACTCGACGTGCTTCTTGACCTTGATCTTCCACTCGCCCCACATGACCTGGTTGCCGGCCGCGTCGCAGAGCGTGACCGTGCCGTCAGGGGCGAAGCTCATGACCACGATCACGAAGGACCCAGTCGCCTCGTCCCATATCTCCCAGTACCAGTCGCCGATCAGCCGGCTCTCGTTGCCGTCGGCCTCGTCCTCCGCCCACGTGGCCCTCTCTACGAGCGAGACCCGCTTGCTGGAATCCACCTCGAAGACGTAGTCGCCCGATTCCAGCTGGTAGAAGTCCGTGTCGCCTCCCCTGTCGTCGAAGAAGATGCTCACCGGACCGCTGGACTCGATGGTCACCGACCTGTTCCTCTTGAGCCTGTACTCCGTGCACGCGTCCC
>CAZGVR010000448.1:2908-3440 GCA_964528945.1 uncultured Myxococcales bacterium | reverse complement strand
GATCCGGGCCCGTCGTGCCACCGCCCGAGAGGAACCTCCAGCACGAGCCGCGGATCTATGCCAGTCTGCCCCGGAGGACCGGTCAGGAGCCGGCCGAGCAACTCCACGTCGAAGGCCCAACGGGACCGGAACGGCTGCTCCAGCGCCTCGCGAAGCGCCGGCGTGCTGCGGAAGACCTTTGCGCCGCACTGCGTGTCGTAGATGCTCATGCGTAGCACGATCGAGGCGAACGTCGCGAAGATCCTGCCCAGGTAGTGCCTCTCGGGCCTTCTCGTGATGTCGGTGCCGTGTAGCGCGACCCTGGCAGCCATCACGACGTCCAGCCCGCGTTCCCGCGTCGTTCCGAGGAGGCGCACGTACTCGTCGACCGGCGTCGACAGGTCGGCGTCGAGGAAGCCGACGAGAGAGGCGCCCGATTCCATGGCCTCCCCCAGCCCCCGACGCACCGCCTCTCCCTTTCCCATGTTCCTGTCGAGGGTCATGATCCTCGCTGCCCCGCCGGCGTCATCCCGGATCCCCTCCAGGACGGATC
>CAZGVR010000448.1:0-2898 GCA_964528945.1 uncultured Myxococcales bacterium | reverse complement strand
CGAAGGAACTCCTCCGGGCGGAGGCGCTCCGCCTCGTCGAAGCAGGGGACCACTCTCAGATAGCCCGTCATGCGGATTCCACTGTTGTCACACCGGTCGATCGAAGCTACCATCTTCTCCCGCCCGGCACCATCGGAGCTTGCGCATGAGGCAGAAGAAGACGGTCTTCGTCTCGGGGATCGCGGGATTCCTGGGCAGCTACATCGCCGAGGCGATGCTGTCGGAGGGGCACACCGTCATCGGGTGCGACAACCTCATCGGCGGCTACCTGGACAACGTCCCCGCGTCGGCCGACTTCTTCCAGTACGACATCAACCAGTACCACCTCATGGAGAAGCTGACCAAGCGCGTGGACGTCGTCTACCACACGGCTGCGCTCGCGTACGAGGGCCTCAGCGTGTTCAGCCCCTACCTGGTCTCGAACAACATCTACGGCGGCACAGTGGCGCTCCTCAGCGCCTCCATCGCGAACCGGGTCAAGCGCTTCATCTTCTGCTCGTCGATGGCCAGGTACGGGACGAACACGGTCCCGTTCACCGAGGACATGACCCCGAACCCGCAGGACCCCTACGGGATCTCCAAGTTCGCGTCCGAGCTGATCATAAGGAACATGTGCACCGTCCACGGGATGGAGTACGTGATCTGCGTGCCGCACAACATCATCGGTCCCAGGCAGAAGTACGACGACCCGTACAGGAACGTGGCGAGCATCATGATCAACCTGATGCTCCAGGGACGCCAGCCCGTGATCTACGGTGACGGCAGCCAGAAGCGCTGCTTCAGCTTCATCCGCGACGACATCCAGGTGCTCGAGAAGCTCGTGTACCAGGACGACGTGGCGGGGCAGGTGATAAACATCGGCCCCGACGAGGAGTTCGTGACGATAGCAGAGCTCGCGCGGATCATCGCGGAGCTCATCGGCTTCGACCTGCATCCCCTCCACATGCCCGAGCGTCCGCAGGAGGTCGCGCTGGCCAACTGCTCGGCGGACAAGGCGAGGAGGCTCCTCGGGTACGAGACGCGCTACACGCTGCGCCAGGGTCTCTCGGAGATGATCGACTGGATCGGGAAGCGCGGAACCAAGCCTTTCCGCTACCACCTGGAGCTCGAGATCCGCAGCGAGAGGACTCCCAGGACCTGGACCGAGAAGATCCTCTGATCGCAGGGGCCTCCGGCCGGGCGCCGCAATTCGTGCGACGGATTGCCTTTGCTGTGGCACCGTAGTGTGCTACTTAATCATTGGTTGGTGCCACGCCGGCCGGAGGTCGCCGATGCACATGTCCGATGCGCTGATCTCGCCGACGGTCGGGGGGGCCATGATGGCCGTGTCGGCCGGGGCCGCGGCCTTGTGTTCCGGCAGGCTCCGCAAGGAGATCGGGACGGAACTGGTGCCGCTCATGGGGGTGACGGCGGCCTTCGTGTTCGCGGCCCAGATGGTCAACTTCACTATCCCCGCGACCGGCTCGAGCGGCCACTTGGGCGGCGGTCTACTCATGGCAATCCTGCTGGGGCCGCACGCGGCTTTCCTCGCCATGGCCTCGGTCCTTGCGGTCCAGGCCCTGTTCTTCGCCGACGGCGGCCTGCTCGCGCTGGGCTGCAACCTCTTCAACCTGGGCTTCCTGACCTGCTTCGTGGCCTATCCGTTCGTGTACAGGCCGCTCGCCGGGGCAGACCCGAAGCGGTGGCGGGCGGCGCTCGCGTCCGTGGCCGCCGCCATGGTCGGTCTCCAGCTCGGGTCGCTCGCGGTCGTGCTCGAGACCTTCCTCTCGGGCGTCTCGGATCTACCGGTGGGGTCGTTCCTGCTCCTGATGCAGCCGATCCACCTCGCCATAGGCGCGGTGGAGGGCATCGCCACCGCGGCAGTGATCGCCTTCGTGATGCGGGTCAGGCCCGAAATCCTGGGAAGGGCGCCCGGCACCGCACCCGCCGGCAAGGGCGGGTGGTGGCTCGTCGCCGCCCTGGGGGTCGCGGCGGTGATCACGGCGGGCGGCCTGAGCTGGCTGGCCTCGTCCCATCCGGACGGGCTGGAGTGGGCGATCTCCGGGGCGACCGGCGGTGCGGGGATCCCAGGAGGCGGCGGCGGGATCGGCAAGGCCCTGGCATCGGTGCAGCAGAGGACCGCCGTGATGCCGGACTACGGCCTTCGCAGTGCCCCGGGCACGAGCACCGGCATCGCCGGGCTTCTGGGCGTGGGGGTGACCATCCTCGGCATCGGGCTCATCGGGCTGGTGCTCGCGAGGTCGCGTTCTCGGCGGCCGATCAAGCCATGAACGGTCTCGAGAGAGGCGGGTACCAGATCGGGCTGCTGGATCGCCTGTCGAGGCAGGACACGCCGGTGCACAGGCTGGACCCGCGCGCCAAGATCCTGACCACGGTCATCTTCACGGCGATCGTGGTCTCATTCGACCGGTACGCGGTGACGCCGATGGTCCCGTTCTTCCTCTACCCCGTGGTCATGGCCGCCATCGGCGGCGTGCCTGCGGCGTACATGATCCGGAGGATCGCGCTGGCGGCGCCGTTCGCTCTCATGGTCGGGATGTTCAACCCGCTCCTGGACAGGGAGACGGCCCTTCACGTGGGCGGCGTGGGCATAGCCGCCGGGTGGATCTCCATGCTCTCCATCGCCGTGCGGTTCGTGCTGACCGCGGGGGCCGCCGTGAGCCTTGTCGCGGTCACGGACTTCCACTCGCTTTGCGCGGGGCTGGACAGGCTGGGCGCGCCGAGGGTGCTCGTCGTCCAGCTCCTCTTCCTCCACCGCTACATGATGGTCCTCGTAGAGGAAGCGTCGTCGATGGCCAGGGCCAGGGCCTTCCGCTCGGCCGGGAGAAAGGGATCCGGTGTGGGGTCCTACGGCTCGATGCTCGGCCAGCTGCTGATTAGGACCTACGAGCGGGCACG
>CAZGVR010000447.1:2896-3446 GCA_964528945.1 uncultured Myxococcales bacterium | reverse complement strand
CAGGGTCCCCCGCCCAGGGGGATGGAGGGCTTGAAAGGGCTACAATCCGAGGAACTGCTCCGCGGAACCGCGTGGGGTGTTTTCGCCGGCGTCTTCGGCCTCGTCATGGGTATCGGCCCCTATAGAGGCTCGTTTCCCGGGTATCGCGATTCCCGCGCCCGGAGATGGGCCAATCGTGACGGGCTTCCCTCGAGCGGAGACGGCTCGATCCCGGGACCGTGGACACGGAAGGACGATCCGGAGTATTGAAGATCGCAAGTACCGAGGATCGTCGGGCCGCGGATGGGGAGGGTGGAACATGCGACGCACGAAGGCGAGGACACGGCCGGTTGGCCCACAGGGCCGGCGCGGCTCCTGGACGCGAAGGGCTGATGGACGGATGACGGACCTCGAGACACCGCTCGTCCGCCTCGGGAGGATCGCGCTCGTGGACGGCGGGCTGGACGCGCTCATCGACGAGACGGTCGCTCTGACCAGGGACGTGCTCGGGGTCGACCTCGCGAAGGTCCTGGAGCTGCAACCGGATGCAATCGCCGCGACCGGCGCGCTG
>CAZGVR010000447.1:0-2886 GCA_964528945.1 uncultured Myxococcales bacterium | reverse complement strand
CAAGTCCCTGGTGATGCGGGCGGGCGCGGGCTGGGCCGAGGGCCTCGTGGGCCGCGCGACCGTGCCGGCCGAGGCCGGCTCGCAGGCCGGCTACACGCTAAGGGACCGGCCCGTCGTGGTGGAGGACTTCGCTCGGGAGGCACGGTTCGAGATGCCGGCGCTCCTTCGCGACGCCGGCGTCGCGGCCGGGATGAGCGTTGTCATAGGCAGCCCTGGAATGCCGTGGGGCGTGCTCGGCGCGCACTCGCGGAGCCCGAGGGTGTTCTCGAAGGAGGAGGTCGGCTTCCTGGGGACCGCGGCCAACATCCTGGCTGCGGCGATCGATCGCTGGCGGAACCTGGCGTCGATGCGCAGCGCCACGGAGGAGTACCGCAGCCTCGCGGAGAACATCCCGGGCCTGCTGGTGCGCTTCGATGCCGGCGTGCGCATCCTCTACCTGAACACCGCGGCCGCCCGCGCTAGCGGACGGCCGGCCGATCGGATCGTCGGCATGACGCTCGCCGAGGCGGGCGTGCCGGAGCGGATCGCCCGGACGTGGGAGCAGGACATCCGCAGGGTGCTCGAGACCGGCGAGCGGCTCGACCATGACCTTTCGTACGCCACGCCGGACGGCATGCTGCACTTCCACAACGTCGTGGTGCCCGAGCGCGCCGAGGACGGCACAGTGCGGAGCGTGCTCTCGTTCGCGCACGACATCACGGAGCGGAAGAGGGCCGCGGACTCCCTCCTGGCCGCGGAGGCCAAGCTCAGGGCGGTCACGGCGCGGCTCGCCGCTGCCGAGGAAGAGGAGCGGAAGCGCATCGCGCGGGAGCTGCACGACACGGTGTGCCAGGACCTGGCCGCGGCCGGGATCGACCTCGCGCTCGTGGTCGCGGCCCTGCCCGAAGGGAAGCACGACGAGGCGCGGAGGCGGCTCGAGGACTGCGCGTCCAGGGTGGAGAAGACCGCGCGAGGCCTGCGCGAGATCATGGCCGAGCTCAGGCCACCCGTGCTCGACAGCCACGGCCTGGCGGCCAGCCTGAGGTGGCACGGCGAGCAGTGCCGGCATACGTACGGGGCAGAGGTGGACGTCAGCGGCGGGATCCTGCTGCCGAGGCTGCCGCTCGAGGTGGCAATGGTGCTCTTCAGGATCGCCCAGGAGGCGATCACGAACGCGGCCAGGCACGCGGGAGCGGCACGCATCGCGGTCTCGGTGATGCAGGAGGCGGGCGTGGTGAAGGTGGAGGTGGCGGACGACGGCACGGGATTCGACACCTCGATCGAGCCGGGCGGGGAGCGCGGCTGGGGACTCTCCATCATGCGCGAGCGCGCCGCCGGGATCGGCGCGGCCTTCGAGATCGACAGCGCCCCGGGAAAGGGGACGCGGGTCAGGATCGAGATGCCGCGCCCGGCGGCGGCGGCCGACGAGGGCGAGGCGTGACGCTGAGGCTGTTCATCGTGGACGATCACGCGGTGCTGCGCGAGGGGCTGCGGATGATCCTGGAGACACAGCCCGACATGCGGGTGATCGGAACCAGCGCGGACGGCCGCGACGCAGTGCAGAGGATCATCGGGGAGAGGCCCGACGTTGTCCTCATGGACATCTCGATGCCCGGGCTGGACGGGATCCGGGCGACCGCCCAGATCCTGGCGGTCTCGCCCGGGATCAGGGTGGTCGTGCTGTCCATGCTGTCCACGCGGGAGCACGTGCGCGAAGCGCTCAGGGCCGGGGCCAGGGGCTACCTGCTCAAGGAGTCGCTCGGCAGGGAGGTGATCGAGGCCGTGCGCAGGGTGGCTGCAGGGCACGTGCACCTGGGCAGGGGAGTTGCCGGGCTCACGGACCCGGAAGAGGCCGTGCCCGCGGCCGGCCTTGCCGGCACGTCGCCGTTCCACAGGCTGAGCCTGCGCGAGCGGGAGGTGTGCAAGCTGCTGGTGGAGGGACGCGCGCCCAAGGAGATAGCGGCCGCCCTCGGCATCTCGAACAAGACCGTGGACACGTACAAGGCCAGGCTGATGGACAAGCTGGGCGTGGACAGCCTGCCCGCGCTGGTCAAGGTCGCGCTCCGGTACGGGGTCACCTCCAGCGATCCATGACGCGATCGAGCGGCCCACGGGGCGGCCGGCCCGGGATCAGCGCGCGGGCGAGTCCAGGACCTCGCGGACCTTCCCCAGCAGGTCGGCGGTGCCGAAGGGCTTGGCGATGAAGCTCGTGCCCGGGTCGAGCACGCCGTGGTGGACGATGGCGTTGTCCGTGTACCCGGACATGTAGAGGACCCTGATCCCGGGCCGCACGTCCGCGAGCCGCAGCGCGAGCGACTTGCCGTTCATAAGCGGCATTATCACGTCGGTCAGCACGAGGTGGATCTCGCCAGGGTGACGCTCGCACGCGAGCAGTGCCTCGCCGCCGTTCGAGGCCGGGATCACGCCGTAGCCGGCCCTAGAGAGGATCCGTGTCGCGATGTCGCGGACCGCTGGCTCGTCCTCGACCACGAGGATGGTCTCGGCACCGCCGATGGGCGCGGCCGCGGCCGGGCGCGGCTGCGACGCGGCCGAGGCCTCCCGCTCGAGCGGCAGGTAGATCCGGATCGCCGTGCCCTTGCCAGGCTCGCTCTGCACGCGGACGTCGCCGCCGCTCTGCTTCACGATGCCGTAGACCGTGGAGAGGCCCAGGCCCGTGCCCTTGCCCGGCCCCTTGGTCGTGAAGAAGGGCTCGAACAGCCGGGCCGCGGTCGATGCGTCCATGCCGCACCCCGTGTCCGAGACCGCGATCATGGCGTGAGGGCCGGGCCTCGCTGCCGCGCCCGGCTCCAGGCCCCCTTCGCCGAGGACAACGCGAGCGGTCTCAATGGTGAGCGTGCCGCCCTCTGGCATGGCGTCCCTCGAGTTGATGGCGAGGTTCATGATCGC
>CAZGVR010000446.1:0-3468 GCA_964528945.1 uncultured Myxococcales bacterium | reverse complement strand
TCGAGAACACGGAGGTGGTGCAGCTCCCGGATGCCATGAAGCTCCAGGCGCCCGTGCTTCCCCCGCTGCCCGAGAAGAAGCCCGAGACTGCCGCGCCCGTGACCCCCGATGCCGGGCAGCCGGCCGCGGAGGACGCCGCGCCGGATACGGCCGGGGCAGAGCCCGCGGGCGAGGCGCCTCCGGTCGAGCCGGTCCCGGTAGAGCCCGCCGGGGAGGTTCCTCCGGTCGAGCCGACTCCCCCGTCAGGGGCAGGCGACTACGCCACGCTTCTCGAGGAGGGCAAGACCCTCATCGCATCGGGCAAGACGCGCAAGGATGGCATCGCCAAGCTCGTCGAGGCCATCGCAGTGAACCCTTCCGGCCAGGAAGCGTACGCCGAGCTGATCTACATCCACAAGGAGGCAGGAAAGAAGGCGGGGATCCTCGAGTGGGGCCAGAAGGCGACCGAGCTGGGGCCCAACGACACGAGGTCGTGGTTCTCGTACGGACTGGCGCTCGTCACTGCCGGCAAGGAGGCCGACAGCAAGGCCGTGTTCGACCACTGCGTCCAGATCACGCCCACTGACAAGTGGACGGGCAAGTGCAAGGAGATGCTCAAGTGGGTGAAGTGAGCCATTGCCATGGCGGTTGATCTCTCCAAGCGCAAGGTGGCGGTGGTGGGCGGCGGGCTCGCCGGTCTCATGACCGTGCTCAAGCTGTGCGAGAAGGGCGTGCCCGTGGACCTCCTGTCCCTGGTCCCGGTCAAGCGATCGCACTCGGTGTGCGCGCAGGGCGGGATCAACGCCTCGGTGAACACCATGGGCGAGGGCGACAGCCCCGCGGTGCACATGGAGGAGAGCGTCTACGGCGGCGACTTCCTCGCCAACCAGCCGCCCGTGAAGGGCATGTGCGAGGCCGCGCCAGACATCGTCTACATGCTCGACCGGATGGGCGTGCCCTTCAACCGGACCCCCGAGGGGTTCCTCGACTTCCGGCTCTTCGGGGGCACGAAGTACCACAGGACCGCCTTCGCGGGCGCCACGACGGGGCAGCAGCTCCTTTATGCACTGGACGAGCAGGTCCGCAGGCACGAGGCCGCAGGCCTCGTGCGGAAGTACGAGCTCCAGGATTTCCTGCGCGCCGTGCTCGACGACTCCGGGCGCTGCGTCGGCCTCGTCGCGCAGGATTTGAGGGACGCATCCATCCGGCATTTCCGCGCGGACGCGGTGTGCCTCGCGACCGGCGGGCCGTCGATCGTCTTCGGCCGGACAACGAACTCCACGATCAACACCGGGATCGCTGCGGCCAGGGTCTTCCGCCAGGGTGCCGTCTACGCGAACGGCGAGTTCATCCAGGTCCATCCCACTGCCATCCCCGGGGCGGACAAGCTCAGGCTCATGAGCGAGTCCGCGCGCGGCGAGGGCGGGCGCATCTGGGTGCCCAAGGACCCCACGGACTCGAGGCCGGCCCGCGACGTTCCCGACAAGGACCGGTACTACTTCCTGGAGGACAGGTACCCGGGCTACGGCAACCTCGTGCCGCGCGACATCGCGTCGCGCGAGATCTTCAAGATCTGCAGGCACGAGAAGAGGGGCATTGGCGGCGGCGACATGGTCTACCTGGATCTCACGCACATCCCCAGGGAGCAGCTCGACAGGAAGCTCGGAGGCATCCTCGAGATCTACGAGAAGTTCGTGGGCGACGATCCGCGCGAGGTCCCGATGAAGGTCTTCCCGGCCGTGCACTACTCGATGGGCGGCCTGTGGGTGGACTACGAGGCGACCGCGAAGGGCGACATCGTCGCGGGTAGCCCGCGGAACCAGGCCACGAACGTCCCCGGCCTGTATGCGGCCGGCGAGTGCGAGTACCAGTACCACGGGGCCAACCGGCTGGGCGCGAACTCCCTGCTCTCGTGCATCTACTCCGGGATGATCGCCGGGCCCGCGATCGCGAGCTGGCTCCGCGGGATGGACCGGTCCAGCGAAGACGTGCCGTCCACGGTCTACGAGTCCTCGGTCGAGGCCGAGGAGGCGGACTTCGAGTCCATCATGAAGGGCGAGGGCAAGGAGAACCCGTACGTCATCCACGACGAGATGGGGGACGCCATGCTCCTCGACGTGACCGTCGAGCGATTCAACGGGAAGATGCGGGAGGTGGACGCCCGCATCGACGGGTGGCGCGAGCGCGCCACCCGCGTGACGATCCACGATCGCGAGCGGCCCGTGAACCAGATGGCCTTCTTCGTGAGGCACCTCCGGGGCATGATCGACCTGGCCAGGGTCATCGTGCGCGGGGCCATCCGCAGGGACGAGAGCAGGGGCGCGCACTTCAAGCCGGACTTCCCGGAGAGGAACGACGACGAGTGGCTCAGGACCACGCTGGCACGCCACGGAGAGGACGGGCCCGTCTTCGATTACGAACCAGTCAACATATCGATCCTCCAGCCGCGCAAGCGCTCGTACGTGGAGGCCGGGGCCGCGAGCGCGACCGCGAAGGCCCCCAAGGGCGGAAAGGGCCAGTAGAGATGTCCGGGAGCGCAAGGGCCATCTCCCTCAAGGTGAAGAGGCAGGCACGGCCCGACGGGCCGCCGTACTGGGAGAGCTTCTCGGTCCCGGTGCGGCCGATGATGAACGTCATCTCGGTTCTCCAGGAGGTCCAGAAGAACCCGGTCACCGTGGACGGGAAGACCGTGCTGCCCGTGGTCTGGGAGTGCAACTGCCTCGAGGAGATCTGCGGCGCGTGCACCATGGTCGTGAACGGCCGCGTCAGGCAGGCCTGCTCCGCGCTCATCGCCCAGGTGGGCACGGATCTGGTGCTCGAGCCCATGTCCAAGTTCCCGATCCTGAGGGATCTCATGGTCGATCGCCAGCGCATGTTCGAGGCCATGAAGAAGGTGAGGGCCTGGGTGGAGGTGGACGGCACCCACTCGCTCGGGCCCGGCCCCCGGTCGACGCAGGAGGAGCAGGAGATCCGGTACCCGCTCTCCAAGTGCATGACCTGCGGCTGCTGCTGCGAGGCATGCCCCAACTACACGCGCGGCTCGGAGTTCGTGGGGCCCTTCGCCGTGAACCTCGTGAGGCTGTTCAACTCCCACCCCACCGGGAGGGCCGAGTGGCGGCGGCGCGTGGAGACCCTCATGGGACGGGGCGGGATCGCGAACTGCGGCAAGAGCCAGAACTGCGTGGAGGTATGCCCCAAGGAGATACCGCTCGTGGACTCGCTGGCCGACGTGAACAGGCAGGTCACGGCCCACCTCTTGACGGGCTGGGTCCTCGGCGCAAGGCAGAAGTGAGGCCCGTCCTCGCAGTCCTCCTGAACACGTTCAGGGAGACGATCCGGGACAAGATCCTGTACGGGATGGTCTTCTTCGCGATCGCGATCATCGCGACGACCTTCGTGCTGGGCGAGTGGAGCCTGCACGAGGAGATCCGGGTGACCACTGACCTCGGCCTCGCCGGGATCTCGCTCTTCACGGTGCTGCTCGCCATC
>CAZGVR010000445.1:403-3476 GCA_964528945.1 uncultured Myxococcales bacterium | reverse complement strand
ACCCCGGGAATGCCGAGGGACCACCCGTGGAAGGCGCGGTACCTCCTGGACAGGAGGGCCATCCCGGCCGGATGGTAGAGTCCGAGCCCGACCCCGAGGAGGGAGAGGGCGGCAGCGGCCACCCATGCCACGGCGGACAGTGTCACGGCCGCGCATCCGATGGCGCACGTGGCCGTTCCCACGAGGAGGGCCTTGCGAGGTCCGATCCTGTCCGAGAGCCACCCTGCAGGGAGCCCGCCCAGGCCCATGGTGATGTAGGCGGCCGTGCCGACTGCCCCGAACACCTTCACGTCGGAGTGGAACTCGGCGATGAGGAGCGGCAGCACGACCGGGAAGACGTGCTCCAGGGCGTGCACGTTGGCGTGCAGCGTAGCGGCCAGGATCGCGGTCCACGGCGGCTCCCGGGGCGCCGCCTCGACCGTCTCAGAGATCGAGGAGTCCGGCACCCAGGTAATCTCCGCATTCCGGCGTGGGGAGGCCGACGCCCAGGCCGGCCTCGAGCACCGTCACCCTGACGGTGAGGGTCCCGTCGGCCACGAAGACGGGATGGCCATCCGGGAAGGGCTGCGCGCTCGCGACCTGCACGAGGCCTGGCATGAGGACTCCCCGGCCCAGGCCCTGGGCCCAGACTACAGGGTGGTTCCCGGGCGACACGGCCGATGGCATGGACCAGCTCCAGGGACATGGTTCATTCATGGCACCGCCGTCGCCTTCGAGGATGGCATTGCAAGCTTCCATCTGCTGCGGACCTCCTCCGGATGCCGCACAGGTCTCGATCCCCATCCTGAGCCGGTCGGAGAGCACCACGGCCCCCGAGGCGATGCCGGCCCGCACGGCAAAGATGAGCGCCGCCTTGCCCGGTCCATCCTGGAAGACGAGCCTCTCGTCACGGGACTGCGCGCACGTGGCACCGGCCAGCGCAAGTATCCTCAGCGCGGTCGCAGCCTCCACCGGAGACATCGGCCGATCGTAGGCCAGGCACAGCCTCTCGGCCATGGGGAACAGGTCGAGGCCTCCCTTGGAGAGCTCTGCCGAGGCGTTCAACCTCACGATCTCCTCCGGATCGCCGATCAGGTCCTGGAGGAGCCCGGCCCTCGTCTCCACGTCGAACGCGGAAGAGCGTCCGAGCGACAGCACACCGAGAGCCCGCACCATCGCATCGTCATCCTCGAGCGCATGCTGTACGAGGATCCTTCCCGCGTCGCCCTGGAACCGCCAGAGCCAGGCAGCGGCGGGCCTCCGGACCGCGTCGACGTCGCCGTCGAATGCCGACTCGACGGCAGCGGCAAGGCCTGGATGACCCGAGATCGCCGCCGCCCGCAACGCAAGGGAGCGCTCCGCGACGTTCCCCGTCTCGAGCATGGACAGGATCGCCGCCCTGGCCGCGGAGGCCGCGTCATCCGCCGCCACGAGGCCCAGCACCTCGAAGGCCAGAGGCGCCCCGGTCGTCCAGCCGGGCGACTTGCCCGACTTCCGCACGTCGGAACCAATCTCCCCGGCCAGATCGACCAGCGGCCCCTCGGCGCTAGCCGGATGCATGGCCGCCAGCGCGGCCGCAGCCTCCAGGCGGACCGCGAGGGACGGGGATCGCAGGGCCGACACGAGTGTCTCGACGCAGACGTCCTCGCCGAGCACGAGCAGGGCTGCGGCCGAGGCGACCTGCATCTCCTCCCCGGTCGCGTCCAGCAGCGGGACGAGGAATGCGGCGGCCTTGCCGATCTGCCAGCGCCTCACGAGCCTGACAGCCACGAGGGCGACGGACGCATCCTCGTCCGCCAGCGCGTCGGTGACCACGTCCTCGGCGGCGGGGTCCAGCCCGGTCAGCTCCATTATGCTTCCCGCGGCTGCCAGAGCCGACTCCCTGAACACGGGCACGGGATCGGAGGCCATGGCCAGGGCCATGTGCAGGGCGTCCTCGTGCGGGATGCCCCGGAGGACATCCAGGACCTCCTGCTTGCGGTCCGGGGCGAAGGCCAGGACCCTCTCCAGCCCCAGGAGAAAAGCCGGGGAGGGATTGAGCGCCGCCACGGCCAGCAGGACCTTCAGGACCTCGGGATCGCCTTCCTTCATGAGCGCCGCCGCGATGCCGGGGGTGGCACGCTCCCCCTGGAGGGCCAGCGAGGACTGGGCCACGGCACGCAGCCGCGGCACCGAGAGAGTCTCCAGGAGCAGATCGACCGCCAGCGGATCATCGACGCGCCCGCGCGCCGCCGTGACGTGCCCGGCCAGCCCGGGCTCGTGCAACAGCGGCGTGAAGACCTCGACGATGCCGGGCAGCGAGGTGGACGCCAGGGCGCGAAGGGCCACGACCCGCACCTCCTGATCGGAGTCGCCGAGCGACTTGAGCGCGAGCGGGTAGGCCTGCTCCGGCGATACCGCGATCGCGGCGTCCAGTGCCAGCTTGCGTGTCTCCGCGTTGTCGCTCTGCGTCAGGGGGACTATCGAGACGTATGTCTCCTTCACGCGCAGCAGCTTGAGCCCGGCAAGGGCATTCCTGCGGACCTCGAAGTAAGGATCGGACAGGACCTGCACCGCAATGTTCTTGACCGGCGTCCGATCCTGGGCTCCCAGCCAGAGGGAGAGCAGCGTCTTCACGCAGGCGGCACGAACGTCCAGATCGGCATCGGTCACCATCATGGACACCCGCTCCCGGTGACCGGTCGCCCCGATCCGGCCCAGGATCTCGCAGCCAGACTTCCTGAGGGCAGGATCCTGGTCGTCCAGCCAAAGGACGACCTCGTCCTCGAGGCGCCGCCCGTCCTTTCGGAGCGGCTCCTGCCATCTGGACCTGACCAGATCCGCGAGGACCTCGGCCGCCCGCACGCGCGAGGGCGTCTTCCCGGCCTCGAGCACGATGTACAGCGCCTCGATGGCCTCACCGGTCCCTGCCTTGCCGAGGAGGAGGATCACGTCGTACGGTGCCTGGTAGCCTGTGGTCTCGAGCTTCTGGACCGTCTTGTGGACGTCGGTCGGCCACATGAAGGTGAGCCCCATGACCAGGGCGGCCCGCGCGACCACAGCCCTCGTCCTGCCCTCCGCGCCAGTGCCCATGGACCGCGACATTATCACGATT
>CAZGVR010000445.1:0-393 GCA_964528945.1 uncultured Myxococcales bacterium | reverse complement strand
CGCTCCACCAGGAATTCTGATGAAGTCTGTCTCGATGAGCGAAGAGACGAGGACCACTGGATTGCCATCGAACGCGCGGCGCGAGCTTGCCGCCGGCGAGTCCTACGTGCCTCTCGTGCCGCCGGACCAGCCGTGCCACGAGATAACCCCCAGGTCCGTCGGGGCGGGCTTCGTGATGACGCTGTTCTTCTCGGCTGCGGTCTCCTACCTGACGCTCAAGCTCGGGCAGGGACTCGAGGCCGCCATCCCGATCTCGATCCTGGCGATCGGATTGTCCACGCTGTTCAGGAGGAGATCCACCCTCCTCGAGAACGTGAACATCATAGCGATCGGCGCGACGAGCGGCATAGTCGTGGGCGGCTCGCTCTTCGTGATGCCTGCGATCCACATCCT
>CAZGVR010000444.1:0-3496 GCA_964528945.1 uncultured Myxococcales bacterium | reverse complement strand
TCCACCCCCCCTCGAAACACACATGCTCGTCGAGGGACTGCGGGTTCCAGGAATCCTGACCGGGCCGCTAGGAAGCCGACCCGGAACAGGAACCCCCGCTCATTGGTGAAAACCGCCACATCGCGGATGGCGCCCGCCCCGGTAGCGACTTGCCCGCCGCGCGCCGAAATGGTAAATGAGGACCCCCGAAGGAGAGATGCCCGAGCGGCCGAAGGGGCGCGATTGGAAATCGCGTGTGCCTCCAAAAGGGGCACCGTGGGTTCGAATCCCACTCTCTCCGCCAGGATGCGGGAGATCTCCCATTGCGCCTTCTGCCCCAAGCTCTGCAGCAACGTGTGCCCGGTCTCGACCGCGACGCACAGGGAGACGCACACGCCATGGGGCAAGCAGACCACGCTCTGGTAGATCGGCTGGTTCGCCGTCGACCCCTACTTCGCCGTGCTCTGGGAGATCGACCGCTCCATGATCCGCCTCTCCCCGGACTACGTGGAGCCGCTCTTCGCGTGCGCCTCGTGCCACGCGTGCACGACCGCGTGCGACCACGGCGTGGACGTTGCCGGCTCGCTCGACCGCGGCAGGGCGCTGGCCTTCGAGGACGGGATCCTTCCCGAGCCGGCAAGGCGGATCCTGCGCGACCAGCCCGCGAGGGAGGCCGAGGCTCGCACCAGGGTGAGGGCGCTGGGAGGCGTCCAGGTCCCGGGCTCCGGGTCCCGGACCGTGCTTTTCCCCGGGTGCTCGGCCGCTCTCGGGGACGGGTCGCTGATATCGTCCGCCTTCAGGGTGGTCCGCGAGGTCGCCGGCGACTCCACGACCCTTTGGGGAGAGCGGTGCTGCGGGCTTCCGCACCTGCAGGCCGGCGACGTCCCGGGGTTCGTGGAGTCGGCCAGGCGGTTCGCCGACGACGTGCGCTCGGTGAGGACGCTGGTGGTCCTGGATCCGGGCTGCGCGCTCGCGCTGAGGAAGATCTTCCCCGCCCACGGCGTGGACCTGCCCGTGGACGTCACGACCGTGCCCGAGCTCGCCATGCCGCACCTGAGGCGCTTCTCGAGGCGCACCGCGCTCGCGGCCCCGGTCTTCTACCACGATCCCTGCCACATGGGCCGCGGGCTAGGCGTGTACGAGCCTCCGCGCGAGATACTCCTCAGGCTCGTCCCGGGCGGGGCGCGGGACCTGCACCTCTCGCGCGAGAGCGAGCCCTGCTGCGGCGGAGGCGGCGCCATTCCCGAGACCATGCCGGGCGCCGCTGCCGCGATCGCGGGCAGGCTCGCGCGCCACCTGCGCGATCAGGGCGCCGCCACTGTCGTGACCGCGTGCCCCACCTGCCTCACGAGGCTTCAGGGTCTGGAGGGTCTCGCTGCCGTGGACCTCGTCGATCTCATGGCGAGGTCGCTGTAGCCCGGCCAGGGTCGTCACTCCGGCTTTCGGGCATGGGGCCAGCCCCGCTTGACATGGCACCTCTGAGGTGCCAACATGACAGGGTGGAGAAGCGGAAGCCACATCATGATCTGTTGGCGATCAAGAAGGCTTTCGTGACACCTGATGCGCTCAGGATGACGAAGACTGCGCTATCGGACGCCATTAGGCTTGGATTCACTAGGGCCGGGATTGTCGAGGTGATCCGAAGCATGAGACCCGGCCACTTCTACAAGTCGATGACATCACTGATCGACAGCTCGATCTGGCAGGATGTGTACCACGTCCCTTGGGAGGACGAGGTGCTTTACGTGAAGTTCACGGGGAATTGCGTGACTGGCTTTCTGCTCCTCTCTTTCAAGGAGATGTGACATGGGCAAGACCATCAAGTGTCCAGAGTGTGGTTGGAAGATGGTCCGAGACTTGCGTCCCGACGAGGTGATCTACAAGGGACGTACCGTCAGGATCGGCCAGCCGGGCTGGTATTGCACCAGGAAGGGGTGCGACGAGGTCGTCCTCGAAGGCCCCGATTCGGCGGTGACCGAGCAGGCGTTCATAGGCCTGAAGGCAGAGGTGGATGGCATCCTCACTCCGGAGGGTGTCGCTCGCATTCGAAGGAAGCTCGGCCTGTCCCAGCGCAAGGCCGGCTCCCTGCTCGGGGGAGGCCCGAGGTCTTTCCAGAAGTACGAGAGCGGCACCGACTGGGTCACCCGGTCGATGTCCAACCTCCTTCGCCTGCTGGACCGTGATCCCACCCGGCTCGCGGAGCTGGTCGCGTCCGACGAGAGGGCCGGTCGAGCCGTCAGGACGAGGAATCGACCGATGCCAGCGAGAGCCAGAGCCCAACGTCGTTCAGCCGCAACCGAAGGGTAGTCCTGGACCATTGCCAATTCATTGGAGACGCGGGGTATGGTGCCCAGATCACACAGGCGGAACCCCGCCCGGGGGGATGGGCGCGACCGGCTGGGCCGGAGCAGGAGCAGGAGCAGGAGCAGGAGCAGGGGCAGGGGCAGGCGCGGGCGCCACGTAGGCCGGCTGGGCCGGCGGAGGCGACGCGTACGCGGGCTGGGCAGGTGCGGGCGCCGGGGCTGGCGCAGGGGCCGGCTCCTGCTTCTTGGACGCGAGCGGGTCCGCTGAGCCGGCGCCCAGGATGAACCGGAGCGACAGGTAGATGCCCGAGAAGCTCGGCCTGAAGTCCCCGTGGTCCACGCCGTGCTCGGTCTCCCAGTGCACGATCCTGGTCAGCCTGAACCCCAGCTCCAGGTTGAACTCGAACGGCCCCTTCCTGGGGGTCCCCACTATGAGCGCGAACTTGCCGCCGAAGCCGTACCCCTTGCCGTAGGACCAGACCTTGTCCGGCCCGGACAGCTTCCTGTACATGGCGTAGAAGCCCGGCCCGACCATGATCCCGAGGAACGACGACTGGGACTCGACCACGTTCACGGTCACGGTGAGTTCGACGGGGACGAGCCTCTCCCGGATCTTGAAGGCCGCGTCCCAGATCCACATGGACGACCAGTCGAGGCCGCGGCCGTTCCACCACGCGTACCCGCTCGAGAGGTCCAGGCTCACTATCGGGTGCGGCCTCACTGTTATCCCGCCGGTGATCCATACGTTCAGGTACGGATCCGAGTAGTCCATCTTGCCCTTGTCGATGTCCCTGCCGAGGCCGCGCTCGTCGGACATGAAGAACGTGCCGATCGACGGGGCGAAGTGGAAGCCCGCCAGCAGCTTGTCGGCCGCGAGCGCGCGCCCCGGGGCCGAGATGCCGAGGGCCAGGATCGCGCCCATGAGCACGAGGGCCGCCCGCCTCCTCGCGGGAGGCACGCCAGCCCGCCTCACGGGTCCACGCTCCCGTCGAAGGAAGACCGTGCGTCGTGGACGAACACGACGCACGAGTGCTCGCGCTCGCCGTCGAGCATGGCGCGCATCACGTACATGTCCTCGGGCACGAGCCGCCCCTCCTCGTCCCTCGTGTCCCAGTCGAAGGACACGTCCACGTCGCCGCCCGCGGTCAGGCTGTCCTCGAAGAGGAGCCTCATCCGCTGCCTGTAGGAGTTCACCACGTCCACGGTGAGCCTGC
>CAZGVR010000443.1:1421-3498 GCA_964528945.1 uncultured Myxococcales bacterium | reverse complement strand
GCGTGATCCTCGGGACCGTGCCGGACTACTGGTCCGGCCGGCCCAAGAACTTCGACGTGGACTGGGCGACGGGCCGGGCGTTCGTGCCCGTGCCCACCGAGGGCAGGATAGCGGTCGTGGACCTCGCGACCATGACCGAGATCGACACGGACGGCGACTCCGGGAACGGCGTAACGCCCGTCACCCTAGACGTCGATCATCAGATGCCGGTGAGCTTCCTCGTGGCCCCGGGCGGCGCGACCGGGTACGCGGGCATGGGCTCGAACGAGTCCACCGACGTCCTCGCGATCGACCTCGCGACCTACGCGATCACGGACACGATCACTTCGACGGTCACGGCCGGCGCGAACGGCCCGAACCTGAAGCTCTCGGATGACGGCAGGCTGTTCGTGCCGCACGTGCGGTACGACACCCCGCCGCAGGACGGCCTCAGCGTCTACGACCTGGGAACCGGGGCCGAGTCCATCGTGACCATCCTGGGCTCGAGCGGCAGCAACGACGACATATGGGACGTGGAGTTCGTCCCTGGGACGGAACTCGCCTACGTGGTGCTCGCCGACGACTCGATGATCATGCTCCTCGATACCACCACGCTGCTCGCGATCGACCTCGACGGCGATTCGCTCAACGGCCAGACCAACATCGAGGACACGACCTGCTACTCGGCGTACGGCGGTGCGCTCGTCCTGACCCCGTTCTAGCGTTCGCCCTCGGATCAACGATCGTCTCGACCGCGACCCGGTATCGCGGCCATCCCCTCACTTCTTCCCGGCCACGAGGTCCAGCTCCTCGAGGAGCACGTCCTCGAGGTCCTTGAGCTCGGTCTCGCCCAGGTACTCCTTGCCGTCGATGAAGACCGTCGGGGTGCCCTTGACGCCCAGCTTGAGCCCGTCGAGCTTGTCGGACTCGATCCTCTTCACGAGCTTCGGGTCCTTGAGATCCGCCTCGAACTTCGCCATGTCCGGCACGCCGGCCGCCTCGGCCTTTGCCACCAGATCGGCGTCGCCGAGGTTCTCGGGATCCGCATAGCACTTCTCGTGGAACTCCCAGAACTTGCCCTGGAGCTGGGCGGCCAGGCTCGCGACCGCGGCAGGGACCGAGTGCGCGTGGCTCTTGACCGGGAAGTGCTTGAAGTAGAGCCTGACCCCTACCAGGCTTTTCGCGAGCTTCTCGAGCCTGGGCATCACCTTCCTGCAGTGCGGGCACTCGAAGTCCGCGAAGGCGGCCACGGCGACCTCGGGGCTCTCGGCGCCGACCCAGGGCGCGTCCTTCACGTTGACCGTCACGGCCTTCGCCGGGTGCATGGACTTGGCGCGCCGGGCGATCATGTCCGAGATCGCCTTGGCGTCGTGCCCGGCCTTCACCTTGCGTGCGACCATGCCCGCGAGCCTGCGTGCGGTCATGGACGCGGGATCCTTGCCGAGGCACGCGGCTATGGTCCCGTCGCACCCGAAGTAGACCTTCTCGGTCCCCATGATCTCGACGGCCTTCGACTTCTGCTCGTCGCTCAGCCCCGCGGGATCCGCTCCCAGCACCTCGTCCCAGGGGAAGGCGTCCTTCTTGCCCGCGCCGCCCGCCGCGGGAATGACAATGGCAATGGCCATGGCAATGGCCACCAGCGAGGTCGCGGTCCCCATGTGCTTCTTCATGGCCACCTCCCGTCCCGTGCGCGCCGGACCTCGTGCTTGGGGTCGATCCGGCGCCGTATTCGACGGAGATCCTGCCCGGTCTATTCCCCGCCGCCGATGCCCGGGATCGTGCGGACCTTGGACCTGGGCGGATCCTGGTCCGCGGCCGTTGCAGCGGCCGCATCGGTGCCGTCCCCATCATGGTGGGCGGTGCTGCCGTGCGGCAGCGGCTCGGTCATCCTGGCAGGCAGGTCCGAGTATACCGGCCGCCGGACGACCGGCACGGGCGCCTCCTCGCGCGGCCGGGCCACGGGATGGGACGCTTCCTTGTCCTTGGCCCCGTTGACCGGCAGCGCGGCCTGGGCCGGCGCTGACGGCACGGACGCTGCGGACTGCACGGAGGGCTCGGAGGGCGCAGAGGGCGGCGAGGAGATGTCCTCGGCAGGCCC
>CAZGVR010000443.1:909-1411 GCA_964528945.1 uncultured Myxococcales bacterium | reverse complement strand
TGTCCGCCTCCTCCTTGTCCTGCCACTGGTACCTGACCCGCTTGTGCCTGCTGAAGTAGAGCGACTCCACGAAGCTCTGCGAGATGACCTTGAGGTCCTTCACCGTGAGCCCGCTCTGGTCGAGCTGGCCCTCGAGCAGCTTGGTGAAGACTATCCGGTTGACCACCCGCTCGAACTTCTCGACCGTGGGCTCGGTCACGGTCCTGGACGTGGCCTCCACGGCGTCGGCCAGCATCATGATGCCGGTCTCGGGCGACTGGGGAGGGATTCCCGGGTACGTGAAGTCGGCCTTGCCGAGCTCGGGCTTGTCCATGCCCTTCAGCTTGCACTCCTCGAGGTACTTGTTCCAGAAGAACTCGATGAGGCTCGACCCGTGGTGCATGTACGCGAACTCGACCACCGCCTCGGGCACGCCGTTGTTCCTCAGGATCTGCACGCCCTGGACCACGTGGTCGATGATGAGGGATCCGCTCTTGTCCGCGGTCAGGTCGTCGTGAGGGTT
>CAZGVR010000443.1:0-899 GCA_964528945.1 uncultured Myxococcales bacterium | reverse complement strand
GAACTCCTGGTTCTCCACGAAGAGCGGCGGGTTCACGGCCTTGCCGATGTCGTGGAAGTACGACCCGACCCTGACGAGCAGGGAGTCGGCCTCGATCTTGGAGGCCGCCTCCTCGGCGAGGTTGGCGATGGCCCTGCTGTGCTCCCACGTGCCCTGCGCCTGCGTCTGCAGCCTCTTGAGCAGCGGGTGCTGGAGCGCCTGGAGATCGTTGAGCCTGGTCTGGGACACGATCCCGAGGACCGGCCTGATGGCGAGCGCGATGACCCAGCCCGTCGGCCCGGCCAGCAGCCCGCCCGCGATCGCGGCCAGGATCGCGGACTCGTTCCACTCCAGGATCCGAAGCACCTCCGTGGACCCCGTGAGCGCGATCTCCAGGCCGACGATGGCCACCAGCCCGGTCACGGTGGACACGCCGGCCGCCGCGAAGACCGGCCCGAAGCGCCTGATCGGCTTCAGGAACGGCACGACCGACAGCCCCTGCACCAGGAACACGACGAGGGCGATCGCATCGAGGTCCAGGAGGACGGACAGGATGAACGAGCCGATGAGGGAGACGTACACCCCCAGGCGCCGGCCCCTGTAGCCCGAGATCACGATGGGCCCTGCCGCGGCCGGCACGATGTAAGGCGACCACGACGTGAGCAGGAAGATCGGCTTGGCGATCAGCGCGAGCGCCGCGATGAGCAGGAAGATCGAGATCTCCGTGCGAAGGTAACGGCGCCGGCCCGGCCACGACCTCTGCACGGCCTCTGACATGAGGTAGCAGAGCAGGAAGGTCACCAGGAAGACCCCGGCGAGCCTGTAGGGCAGCAGCACCTGCCTGTGCTTCAGCGTGGACTGCAGGAGCTTGTACCGCTCGGCGGCCGGATCGGGCACGGTCTCGCCCTTCCTGATGATGA